>JAJFHW010000362.1 GCA_021775385.1 Hyphomicrobiales bacterium
TATTTAAGAAGAAAGTATGAAAGAAAATGGTAGCAACCCACATAGTTGAAAGTGAAGCGCCTATGCTAGATAAAAAGCTAGATAAAGAGTTAGATGCAAATAACTTAGCAGAAGCTGAAACAACCAATGTTGATCCGGCTAAGAAATCTACGAAAATCACCTCGGAAGATATTGACGTTTACTATGGTGACAAACAAGCCTTGTTCGGAATTAATCTGGAAATCCTGGAAAATTCTGTAACATCACTTATTGGTCCCTCAGGTTGCGGTAAGTCGACATATCTTCGCTGCATAAATCGGATGAATGATGTCATTGATATTTGCCGGGTCTCAGGCACCATCAAAATTGACGGTAATGATATCTATGACCCTGCATTGGATGTTGTTGAATTACGGGCTCGTATTGGCATGGTTTTCCAAAAGCCAAACCCGTTTCCAAAAAGCATTTATGATAATATTGCTTACGGACCGCGTATTCATGGCCTGACAGAGAATAAGGCTGAGTTAGATGAATTGGTTGAGAGCAGTCTGGTAAAAGCAGGTCTTTGGAAAGAAGTGAAAGACCGTTTAGCTGGCCCCGGCACTGGTCTATCAGGTGGCCAACAACAGCGACTTTGTATCGCGAGAGCCATTGCAACAAAACCTGAAGTTATTTTGATGGATGAACCATGTTCAGCCCTTGACCCGATTGCAACTGCAACAATCGAAGAATTAATCGATGAGTTGCGCACCAATTACACCATTGTCATCGTGACACACTCAATGCAACAAGCGGCCCGTGTTTCACAAAGAACAGCCTTTTTCCACTTAGGTAAAGTCATTGAGGAAGGGGATACAACCCAGATTTTCACAAACCCTCAAAATGAAAAAACTCAAGATTACATAACAGGCCGTTTCGGCTAGGATTTAGGAATTAATCATGACCACTGAGCATATCGTAACATCTTATGAAGATGAACTAGCCAGTCTTGACAGCAAAATTGCTCAAATGGGAGGCCTGACTGAAACTTTGGTCGCTCAATCTTTTGATGCATTGTGCAAAGGCGATGTGGCGAGTGCAAATAACGTCATTCTAGATGATGCAAAGATTGATGAGTTTGAATTAGAAATTGAAGAGCAAGCCGTTACCATGATCGCCCGGCGCCAACCAATGGCGTTGGATTTGCGCCAAATTATGGTTGCTATAAAAATCACTTCAGATCTCGAACGCATCGGCGACCTGGGCAAAAATATTGCAAAGCGTGTTCTTAGCATTCACTCGGAAAGTCAGCCGATACAATTAATGCACGGCATGAAATCAATGCAAGATCTAGCGCTTTCACAATTGAAAGATGTTCTAGATGCTTATGCTGAACGCAACACAGAAAAAGCACTCGCGGTTTGGCGAGGTGATGAAGAAATCGATGCTATTTATAATTCACTCTTTCGCGAATTATTGACATACATGATGGAAGATCCACGTAACATCGGTCTCTGCACACACCTTTTATTCTGCGCTAAAAATCTAGAGCGCATTGGTGACCACACAACCAATATCGCAGAAAATGTGCATTACCTTGTACTTGGAACAAACATCAGTGAAGCACGTCCAAAAGGGGATAACACCTCACGGATGCTCATCAACCAGAATGATTAAAGATTTTCAAAAAGGAAGCTCTGATTCCTTAGAGCTTTCTTTTGAAATATTACGATTTGACATAACAGGATCCCACGAATGAACGCTAATATTTTAGTGGTAGAAGATGAAGAGCCGCTTGCTCTTCTCTTACAGTACAATCTTGAAGCCGAAGGTTTCAACGTCAGCATCATCGATCATGGTGACGATGTTGAACTGGCCGTATTGGAAACAGCACCTAATCTAATCATTTTGGATTGGATGCTGCCTGGTGTTTCAGGTTTAGAGCTATGTCGCCGAGTGCGATCAAATGCTAAGACATGCAATATACCAATTATTCTGTTAACAGCCCGTGGCGAAGAAACTGATCGAATTCGAGGGTTAACAACAGGGGCTGATGACTATGTCACCAAGCCATTTTCTGTTCCAGAACTCGTTGCCCGCGTTAAAGCTGTTTTGCGGCGTGCAAATCCAGAAAGTATAGCAGATGTACTAACTATAGGTGATGTTCTACTAGATAGAAGTGCTTACAAGGTTAGTCGTGGTCCCCGCGAAGTTAGGCTTGGACCAACAGAGTTTAGATTACTGGAATTTTTAATGGAAAGTCCTGGGCGGGTTTATAGCCGTAGTCAACTACTCGATAGCGTCTGGGGCCAAAATGTCTATGTGGATGAGCGAACTGTCGATGTTCATATTGGCCGCCTCAGAAAAGCGTTAAATCGAGGAAAAGAACTAGACCCAATAAGAACTGTCAGAGGCGCTGGTTATTCCATCTCGGACCAAGGCGAAAAAGTTCAGGTTGGCGCCTGAAATTCAAAAAAACCTCGTTGGAAATTACATACCTGTATTTTTACATAATTCAATCAACCTAGCTAAAGCATTGTTTTTTGTGTGGTTTGCAGCATTTTTTCCTCTGTATTACAACTTTTCACGCAGTTGTGAACATCTCTGATGTGCATTTTTCAAAAATTCTGGCATTCTGATCTTGGTAAAAAGTGGACTATACTTTTTGCGGGTGCTAGCGGGAATCTGAACCGCATTAAAAAGAGAGCATCTGAATTACAAAAAGATAGTGATGCACGAAGAAGGAAGCCTGCCTTTTTGGCAGGGGGACATGGTAAGCTTGCTTACCCGGCGTAGGCGCTCCCTCTCGGTGGCCAGCAGCTTAAGCAACGCGGTTGCTAGTGGGCAACTGAAGCGTAATTAAGACTCATAGCCGTGAGAGAAAAAAAAGGATAAAATAATGAATTTGAACAGACGACTTTTTCTTACAGCAAGCTCAACCGCAATGGCCGTGAGCGCTGTTGGAGTTGCAGTTGGAGGCATTAAATTTATGAGTACAGCAAATGCAGGAACAACCATCACCCCGATTAAAAAAACGGATGCAGAATGGAAAGAAGTCCTCACAAGTGAACAATATCGCGTGCTACGAAAAGAAGGAACTGAGCGTGCAGGCACAAGTCCTTTGAACAAAGAAAAACGTGAAGGTACATTTCACTGTGCAGGCTGTGATTTACCGTTATTTGCTTCAAACACAAAATTTGAAAGTGGAACTGGCTGGCCGAGTTTCTATCAAGCTTTAGATGAAGCTGTTGGTACAAAATCTGATTATTGGCTTGGCTATAAACGGACAGAATATCACTGCGCACGTTGCGGTGGCCACCAAGGACATATTTTCAATGATGGACCAGAGCCAACCGGCCTTCGTTATTGCAACAATGGCGTCGCACTTAAATTTAAGCCAAAAGACGCTTAAAGCGTGGATTATTACTCCCTTTGCAAAACTTATCGATATAGAATTGCAAGGGGAGTAAAGTTTAAATGAAGTGAGCTATATCTAAAGCGTTCCGCTGTTAGGTAAGTAAAATAAATCACTTACTATACGAAGACGGAGTTCAGCCTATTGGGGCTGAAGGACATGACGCCAGGGGCGTCCGGCGCAAGCGCCGCCCCTCGGAGGCTCACCGCTTCAGCGGTGAAATAGCCGTGAGAGAAAAGGAAGCGTTTCCTTGAATTCATCTAAAGAAGGAACGCCCTAGATTACATAAATAAAGGCCAGCAAGGCTGCCCCTAAGATTAAGCGATAAATTACAAACGGCATCATAGACATCCGCTTTAATAACGCCATCATAAACCAGATCGAAAACAACGCTGTAAAGAACGATAGAACGCCGACAAAAATGGCATCGCTTTGCAGTGAAGCATCGCCAGATTGAACCAGTTCATAAACAGTACCAAGGCCAAGGCCTAAAATAGATGGAATTGCGAGTAACATTGCAAAGCGAGCTGCTTCAATGCGGTTAAATTCTAAATACCTGGCCGCAGACATAGTGATACCAGAGCGAGACGCACCTGGAATTAAAGCAATGATTTGTGAAAAGCCAACAAAAAGCGCATCTTTCCAAGTGATATCTTCCAATTTTCGTGTCATCGGCGGGTTTTGATCACACCACCAAAGAACAAATGCAAAAATGATGTTCGCCCAGGCAATCACTTCAATTGTTCTGAGGTCTTTATAATACCCAGATTTTAGTAAAAGAAATCCAGCTATTAATAAAGGAACACTGGCAACGATAAGATAGATCAGTAGCTGTGTTTCGCGATTAAAGCGGCCTAAGACTAAATCACCAGCTGCCTTAAGCAACATGACAATATCACGCCAAAAATAAATAAGAACAGCGAATAAACTGCCAAAATGCACGGCAACATCAATAAGAGGGCCCTGATCTTGCCAATTTGTTAAAAGGTGCACAAGGTTTAGGTGCCCAGAAGAACTAACAGGCCAGAACTCAGTTAAACCTTGAATAATCGATAATAAGAGCAACTGTTCTATTGGCAACTCAACCTCCATACGCTCACAACAAGTTTTGTGAGACAGTTTAAAAAATGTCTGTTTTTCGACATGAAATTTCAGTATTCCATATAAGGAACTTACGCAAGCCATTAATTGATGCTTGTTCTATGCCAATATGATAAGTCATTATCAACACAGCTATTTATACAGTAAGATCAAGCAATCTTACACTTAAAGTTTAAGACTGACGGAGCCCTTAATGGTGCAGCTCATACATTATTCCCTTTGCCCTCTCTCAAGAACAGCCAGACTGTTATTAAATGAGTATGGCATAGAAACAGCTTTAGCTGAAGAAAAGCCCTGGGAGTGGCGCGCGCCGTTTCTGGCTGTCAATCCAGGTGGGAATTTACCAGTGTTATTGCTAGATAATGCTGCGATTTCTGGGATTTATCCAATTACTGAATATTTAATGGAAACAAATACCTACACTCCAGATGCGACTATCCCTGAACTCTTGCCTGAAGATCCAATCGCACGAGCAGAAACTAGACGAATGGTAGATTGGTTTCATAATAAATTTTATCATGAAGTCTGGGCTTATCTCTCATATGAACGGATTGAAAACCCCTTTGTTCACCGGAAAGCACCAAATGCGGAAGCAATTCGCGCTGCCATGGCTAACATCCATAATCATATGGCGTATTTAAGCCGCCTCTTGGAAGAGAGATATTGGATTGGGGGTGATTATATCAGTATCGCAGATATAGCAGCAGCAGCTCATTTTTCTTGCCTTGATTTCATAGGCGATGTGACATGGGAAAGAGCGCCAATCGTGAAAAATTGGTACGCCAGAGTAAAATCACGCCCATCTTTTCGACCGCTTTTACAAGACACAGTCCCTGGCATCGTTCCCCCGCCCTTTTATACTAACCTGGATTTTTAAGGGGCTCACCCCATATCCAATTCATTCCATATTGAGTCTACGACCTAAAATGATGAAGAAAAGCGAATTGAAATCAGAGCTCATAAAGCAAGCACGCCTTGAAGGGTTTGATTTGGTTGGCATCACCAAGGCTGAGTTACCATCTTTAAATAAAGACGCTTTTGGTAAATTTCTTGAGAATAATTGGCATGGCGACATGCTTTGGATGGAAGAGAAAAAACAAAGACGCGAAAGTCCAACTCATCTGTGGCCAGAGGCCAAAAGCATCATCATGCTTGCCATGAATTATGGTCCAGAACAAAACCCGCTCCCTGAATTAAAAAAGACAAAAAACGGTGTCATTTCTTGCTACGCCAAGGGCAAGGATTATCATGACATCGTCAAAAAGAAACTCAAAAACCTTGCCCGCTGGTTTGTTGCAGAGACAGGTGCTGAAGTGAAAGTCTTTGTCGATACAGCGCCGGTGATGGAAAAACCGTTGGCCATGCAAGCCGGCATTGGGTGGCAAGGCAAGCACACCAATATGGTAAGCCAAGACCTTGGTTCATGGACATTTCTTGGTGCCATCTTCACGACGCAAGAACTCGAAAGTGATGAAGCAGAAAAAGATCATTGTGGCTCGTGCCGAAAATGCTTGGATATTTGTCCGACAAATGCATTCCCCGAGCCCTATAAGCTAGAGGCAAAAAAATGCATCAGCTATCTAACCATTGAACATCAAGGAATGATCGAAAGAGAGCTGCGCTCAAAAATGGGCAATCGGATTTATGGCTGTGATGATTGTTTGGCCATATGCCCGTGGAATAAATTCGCGCAGAAGGCTCAAGAGGCACGCTTTTTAGCACGAGATGAAATCGATAACCCACCATTAAAAGAGTTGTTAAAACTTGACGATGAAAGTTTTCGAACAAAATTTGCTGGAACACCAATCAAACGAACTGGGCGAAACAGATTTATCCGAAACTGTTTGATCGCAACCGGAAATTCAAAGGATAAAAGTCTGGTGAAAGATGTAGCTGCCCTTTTAAAAGATGAGAACGAGTTAGTGCGAGCAACATCCGTTTGGGCCATTGAACAACTCCTTGAAAAAGAAGCCTTTACCAAATTAAAACAAACTGAAATAGTGAATGAAAAAGCTCCTCTTGTATTAAGCGAATGGAATAAAAGCGAACTTGAAAATGAACAATAAGAATGATCTGCTCTGTTTAGGAGCGGGCTATACAGCCCAAACAATGATGAAACACTACCCCGCTAAAAAAATGTGGGGCACCACAAGAACAAGTGAGAAAGCAAGCGCTATTGAGGCTGCCGGTGCCACGCCGGTAATTTTTACAGGTCAAACACCATCTGAAGAACTAAGCCCTATTTTAAGAAGTGCTGAAAATATTCTTATTTCCATCAGCCCCAAATTAGACGGCGGCCCCTTATTAAAACACCATCAAGATGATCTGTTAGCTAATAAAAATCTAAAATGGATTGGCTATCTCTCAACCGTCGGTGTTTATGGCAATCATGATGGCGAATGGGTTGATGAATATTCGGATACAAGACCAGGTTCAGACAGGTCACTTTGGCGCAAAAGAACGGAAGATCAGTGGCTAACTTTGCAGCAAGAGCATGGCATTCCGGTTCACATTTTCCGCCTACCAGGTATTTATGGAAAAGGAAGAGGCCCGCTTGAAAAACTAAAAGCAGGAAAAGCGCGCCGGATCAATAAAGCAGGGCAAGTCTTTAACCGCGCTCATGTGGAAGATATCGCCATGGTGTTAGAGGCCTCTTGTAAAAATCCCAACCCCGGCGCGATCTATAACATCGCCGACGATGAACCAGCACCACCCCAAGATGTGTTAGCCTATGCGGCTGAATTGCTCGGCGTGGAAATCCCACCTCTCATCGAATTCAAAGACGCAGAAATGTCAAAAATGGCCAAAAGCTTTTATAGCGACAACAAGCGGGTTTCAAACAAACGCATAAAAGAAGAGCTGGGTATAAAACTAAAATTTCCAACTTATCGAGAAGGCATTAAAGCTTGTCTATAAAAGATGATTTAATGATTAAGTTTTATAGGTCCCTTCTTCAATATGCAGTGGTGTCGCTCTTGCATCAATTCCAGGCAACGTGATATAACCAAATCATGGTTTTGCATCAAACAACAGTGAACATCTTGATGGATGTCATTCGAATTACGAACCCGGCTTAACGACTTAGGCCGGGAATTTTTGTTTGTTTGATCCGACGTCAATCAAGACGTGCTCACTCTTTTTGAGGAAAACCAATGTCCAACAACATGCCAACTCTACATCTTATCTGCGGGAAAATCGCAGCAGGAAAATCAACGCTTGCAAACAAGCTCGCTAGTGAGCCATCAACTCTACTCATAAGCGAAGATGATTGGCTATCGCGTCTCTACCCTGATGAAATATCAACTATAGATGACTACATGCGATGTTCAAAACGTCTACGTCAAGTTATGGGCAGTCATGTAGGTTCACTACTCGGCGAAGGAGTTTCTGTTGTGATGGATTTCCCTGCCAACACGGTCTCTATACGTGAATGGATGAAAGGAATAAGTGATGAGGCTGGTGTGAGGCATGAACTACATTTTATTGATGTGCCTAACGAACTCTGCAAAGCTCGGCTAAAAAAGAGAAATGAAGCTGGTAATCATGAATTTTCGGCCTCCGAAGATGATTTCGATTTAATCACCAGTTACTTCATGCCGCCAACTCCAAATGAAGGTCTGAATGTGAGCATGCACACAACAAATAGGATAAAGTAAGGTCTGCAAATGAACATTGGAGAACAAGCACGAGAGAAAATAAACGCGCAGTCCTAGTGCTTAGAATGTGATCTAGGTTCTAAGTTTTTTCAGTCTGATAGAAATTAGTAAATTCAGCCCTAAGCTGCAATTGTAGTACTGCCATCATTAATTCACCTAACTTGCTCATCCATAGGATTATCAATTGGCTTATAACTTCGCTCAGCTAAGATATTACCCTCTTTCTCAGCCTTTAAAGTTATCAGCTCTTTTTGCATGACTTCCATTTGTGCAAGGAGTAGCCGGAAGTCTTTTTTCGTCACAGGTAAATCATCGTCGGTTCCCTGTTCTTCAGCTTCCAGCTTATGAGCAATCTGCATAGAGTCGACAACAATGCCGATAAAAAAATTCAAAACAGCAAAGCTGGTAACGATAATAAACGGCAAAAAGAAAAGCCATGACAATGGAAACAATTCCATAGTGGGCCTGACAACTCCCATCGACCAGCTCTCTAAAGTCATAATCTGAAAAAGGGTGTAGGCAGAGGCCCCCACAGTGCCAAACCATTCTTGCATATTGGCGTCAGGATGTGCCCCAAAAAGTTTTGTTGTGATAACGGCTGCCACATAAAAAATCAGAATGAGCACGCCGCCAACAGAAATCATCCCCGGTATTGAATGACCAATAGCAGAAATGACACGACGCATTTGCGGAACAACAGAAATAAGCCGCAAAACCCGCAAGATTCTCAACGCTCTTAAAACGGCAAGGGCTCCTGATGCCGGCACCCAAGCAATTGTGACAATGGTGAGGTCAAATAAATTCCAGCCAGATTTAAAAAAATCAAAACGATACGCATAGAATTTTAAAGCAAGCTCAACCGTAAAGATAATGAGTATCAGTTTGTCGATTATCTTAAGATAAGTCCCGTAAGTCTCTACAAGCCCCTGATCCGTTTCCATACCTAGCGTGACAGCATTGATAAGAATTAAAACAGTGATAAACAATACGAAACGACTGCTATTAACGATCTCTGCGATTTGACGGCGGCCGATAAGTAAGGAGGTCCCCATGACAATTACCCTGAAATAAATGAAGTACAATCTGGTTTGTTTTATGTTGAACAAATGATACCCGAAAGTGAAATTTCAAGTCTAAGGATATTAATGTCTAAAATGCCGCATGCCGGTCATAACCATCGCAAGGCCAGCTTCGTTGGCAGCGGCAATCACTTCATCATCGCGCATAGAACCGCCTGGTTGAATAACCGCAGTTGCTCCAGCTTTGGCCGCAGCTAGTAAGCCATCAGCAAACGGGAAGAACGCGTCAGATGCCACAACACTACCCTTGGTGAGTGTCTCTGTAAGGCCAGCTTCTTTAGACGCTTCTTCAGCTTTCCAGGCTGCTATACGTGCGCTATCAACCCGGCTCATTTGGCCAGCTCCAATACCAACACTGGCGCCATCTTTCACATAAATGATAGCGTTAGATTTCACATGCTTGCAAATTTTAAATGCTATCTTCATATCGGCTAGTTCTTGTTCAGTTGGTTGGCGCTCCGTGACGACCTTAAGATCAAGCTCTTCAATCGTGCCATTGTCACGACCCTGTAGTAAGAAGCCACCTGAAAGCATCTTAGCTGTAATACCAGCTGCTTTTGGAGCAGGTAAACCTTCAGTTAAAAGTAAGCGTACATTTTTTTTCTTAGTCAAGATCGCTTTGGCGCCCTCTGTCGCCTCAGGGGCAACCACCACTTCAGTAAATATTTTCGTAATCTCAGTTGCCGCCTCTTCATCAAGAGTTTGATTGAGGGCAATAATGCCTCCAAAGGCTGATACTGGGTCACAACGTAGCGCTTTTGTGTAAGCGTCAGTTAACGAGCTGCCCGTGGAGACGCCACATGGATTAGCGTGCTTAATGATCGCAACCGCAGGTGAAACACTAGGGTCAAATTCAGAGACAAGCTCAATCGCGGCATCGGTATCATTTAAATTATTGTAGCTAAGGTCCTTGCCTTGTACTTGTGTAGCACTGGCAACGCCTTTGCGTTGCTCACCTGTTGTGTAAAAGGCCGCTTTTTGGTGAGGGTTTTCACCATAACGCATTGTCTGCGAAAGTTCACCAGAAACGCTCACCCATTTAGGGTGGTCAATCTCAAGAGCTGAAGCAAACCAGTTAGAAATCGCCGCGTCATAATTGGCAGTCCGTGCATAAGCCTTTTGCGCTGAAACTTTTCTAAACCGCTCAGAAACCTTGCCATCATTGGCCTCTAACTCAGAAAGCAGAGCATCAAAATCATCATTATCAACCAAAACAGTCACGCCATCATGGTTCTTTGCCGCAGCGCGGATCATCGCAGGGCCGCCAATGTCGATATTTTCAATGGTGGTGTCAAAATCAGCGCCTTTAGCAACCGTTTCTTCAAACGGGTAAAGGTTCACAACCAGCAAATCGATATTTTCAATGCCATGGTCTTTTTGTGCTTGGCTATGAGCGTCATTATCTCTAACGGCAAGCAGGCCGCCATGCACAGCCGGGTGCAAAGTTTTAATGCGACCATCCATCATTTCAGGAAATTTTGTGATGTCAGAAACATCCTGCACCGCAAGTCCGGCTTCTTTTAAAAGAGCTGAGGTTCCACCTGTTGAGATCAGTTCAATCCCACGTGCACTCAGTGCCTTTGCAAAATCCACAATACCATTTTTATCCGAAACAGAAATCAGAGCACGTTGAATAGGGCGAAGCATGAGAAAAAAGAACCTTTCAGCAAAGAAAAAAGCTTTAATAAAAGAGGAAAGTGAAATCAGAGCAGGGCGTAAGTATTACAAATTCTCCGTCATCTTATAGTTCTACATGACGTTAATGAAGCCACGAAAGTCCCAGCTTGAATACCTAAAAAACCCGTATGAATTCCATACAAAAGCCAATTATTAAAGAGTGATTGAATTGGGTTTAGACCCTAAAAGACATGCTCTATCCTCTAAATCAGCGGTTGTCAAACGGCTTATCCAAATTTAAACCGTCTACGTCTCATCATCTGGTCCTGTTTCATTATCAGGTAAAGTCCAGGGGCCTGTCTTTTTAGAAGTTTGGGCTGGTTTCTTGTTATCTTTTTTGGTTTCAGTTTGGATTACCGGTGATTTCTTAGGCGGAAGCTTTTTCACAGGTAATGGCTTGTCTTTTGTTAAGTTGTCTTTTGCCAACTCGTTTTGGCTCAAGTCTTCGTCTTTTTTAGTTGGTCTTTTATCATCAGACTTAGTTGAGGGCTTTTCTTTCTTCGCATGTGTCGATTTTAAGTTTTCTTCATTTTGTTCGCGCATTGAGGCAATGCGATCAGACAAAGCCACAGAAGGTTTTGGAGAAGGTTTTACAGCAGGCTTTGGAGTAGAAGGTTGTGAAGGTTTTAGCTCACTAGAGGAATGAGGGCCGTCCGAACCAGGAACATGAGGCGGTGGTGGCGGATTACCAGTGGCTTTGTTCTTCTTATCAGTTTTCGTATTTTTCTTTTTATCTACCTCGGGTAAGTCATAGTGAGGCAAGCGAGCCATTAAGCTGCTTTCTGGATCTTCCAAATCATCTTCAACATCCTCAACAAGATCAGTGATCCGCACAGACTTGTCTTTGGCAGGAGGAGGAGGTGGTGCCTTGTCGACCTTCACCTTAGACTGAGTACTTCTAGCAACCACCGGCTCAGGTTCTTTTTCCGGTTCTCTTTCAGGTATTCTCTCAGGTTCTGGGGCAGGTATAGTTTCGTCGTCTTGTCGCTCTAAGGGGATCACATTTTCAGAAATCCATTCAGGCACTTTTGGTTCTTTCGATGAATGAGTTTTAACAACCTTGGCTAATAACCAAGATATTTTCGTATTCTCTACACAATTCCCCCGAATAACTGCCTGAACAGATTGGCAAGGGCCGGCAAAGTCAGCATAAAAAATACTTTCCTCTAAATAGATGATTTGGCCTTGTGCTGAAAACTTCCATTCCTGACTATCAGGCAACGTTAGGGTAACTGACTTGCCATCAGCAGCTCGTGTCGTAATTACATCTGGGTGGATATGAAAATGAACAGCAAAAGGCCAACCCAGTTGATGGTCTTCCTTAGCTTCGGTGGCCGCCACTTCAATCCAGTCTTCACCAATGAAGCTATATCCATCATGAGAGAGTGAAAGCATACGATGATGGATGAGACCAAACCGATCCAAATATCCATCATGCGAGCCAACGATCTTGGCTTTTTCAGCGTCAGATTCATACAAAGATTTAACATTTGGAGGTCCAGCTAACAAGCTCGGGTGTTCGCTTTGCTTAACGGTCTTATCATGAATGAATTGCGCAGATGACCGGTTATTAATTGTCACTGTCGAATGAGATACGCTGGCGCGAGCATTGCTCGCCATCGTATGATAAGCAGGCGGTGCTGCTCCGCAATTAACAATAACTGGGCAAGAACCAGAAGACATCTCAAATGATAAACAACCCGCATGGGATTTAGCACTAAGATCCAATTCAGGAGGTGTTCCCCCATCCATCAAGAGAATGACATTGCCTTTTTGTAGTCGTAGATATTTAGAAGCTGTTGCATCTTTTAAAGGCGCATTTGCAGCATCATCATATGCCATTGCCGTGCTGAGAGTGTCCGGTAAGGTTGTGCCTGCGCCATTAAAGCGGCTCATCAAACCGTCGCCAAGTCGCATATAATGGATCATCGGTAACATACGATTAATCGCATCAATTAGTGGCTGAGGGAGTGGAAGATTACGGGTTACAAAACATTGCTTTAGCGGTAATAGGTCAATAAGAATGCTGGCAAGAACTGAATTGTCACGAGACACATGGCCGCCATCAGATAATATCTGTTTATCTAGTTCGTTACACATGAGTTTCACATGTTGGTCAGCAAATTTTTCCTGCTCATTCACACAAAGCCCAGCAAACATCAAAGCAATAAGAGAGAGTAAACGAGGCATCCCAGGTTTTGCCTGAATACCTGTCATTGATAGAAATTTCATATGATCATCGATAGCCGACATCATAGAGAGATAATTACGCTCATCAGTTTCATAAAGCAAAAAATTAGAATGAGATAGCCAGCTAATGAGACGGCGTGCAGCAACTTCAGGTTCCCAGGCAAGCCCTTTTTGCGAGGAGTACTGAGAGAGCCAATCGTTCGCAATTTCTTGAGCTTGTTCTTGCGCCCTGTCTGTTCGAGCTGCTCGTAAATTACGAACCCAGCCAAACCCGTGTAATTCTCTTTCCCAATTTATATTTGGGGGAGTGGCGTGTAAGGGAGAGCCACCATTTAAAAAAACAGTCGCACCAGCTAAGCCAAATTGCCCCATATCTAACTCAATGGAAAGACTCGGGTCTGCAGTTCTTAAATCCCGAGGCACCAATAATAATTGTTCAACATTTTTTTTTCCATAGCGCCAGCTTAATAAAGGCGACCGTTTAAACCCAAGAGCAATATCACGCTTGGTCTTAGAAAAAGACGATGAAGAAGAAGGTGATCTATTAAAAATTTTTCCCATGAACTTATATGAATCTATACCGTGGGCTGCTGCATTTAATACAAAATAATGACCTGTTTCTTAGTAAGAATTTGTGCCTCATCAAAGAAGAAACAGATAATAAAAAATATATCAGAAGCAGAGCCGCTCTCATATAGTTTTTAGTTAATTTTTACATGATAGGTAGGAAGTTTATGCTTTCACCTGTAATCGGCTGATAAAAAATCCATCCATACCAACCCATTCATCGTCCTTAAAGGGGCTAAAAAATGGCAAAAGACGAACATCACCAGCTTTTGTCAACCATTCATCATGTCCACCAACTTCTGACGCTTCAATAGGGAGACGCTCAATATGGTCATGGTTTTTGAGAAAATGATTAATTTGCAAGTCTCCCTCTTCTTGTTCTAGAGAGCAAGTGCAGTATAACAGTAAACCACCTGGCTTTAAAAAAGTAACTGCTTTTTCAAGCATTTGTCTTTGTAGTTTACGTAACTCAAAAATTAAATCTTTTGTTTTTAAATATAAAATATCGGGGTGCCGTCTAATTGTCCCGGTAGCAGAACATGGCGCGTCAAGCAAAACAGCATCAAATAACTCTTCAGGTTCATAGGTTAAAATATCACCTTGAACTAGCGAGGCATTGAAATTTAAACGATCAAGGTTTTCTTTCAAACGTGAAATCCGCTTTTCAGAAATATCAACCGCCGTCACAACAGCACCTTTATTTAAAAGAGCTGCGGTTTTACCCCCAGGAGCAGCACATAAATCTGCAATGCTTTTATCCGTCAAAGAGCCAAAACCAGGGGCACTTTCAAAGAGTGTGCAGGGCAAATGAGCGGAAAAGTCTTGTATCCACCAGTCTCCTTCAGAAAATCCCTCGAGTTCAGTGACGATACCGCGATGATCTTTGCGAATACCATAGCCCGGAGAATTGTCTCCATCACCTATAATACGGCCATTGAGTTTTGTGGCCCAGTTTGCAGCATCTTTTTTAACAATGATATCAAGGGCAGCAGGCTCTAAGCTTGCATTTGCGATCTTAGCAGCAACAGGTTCACCATATTGCTTCGCCCATCGTTGTCGCCACATGTTAGGTACATTGATGATGGCACCATCTGGAGAAGTAATCTCTTTAGGTTCAGCTCGCGTAACCTGGCGCAATATAGCATTGACCAATTTAGCTAAGTGCCGAGATTTATCAGATCGTTTTGCTAAGCGCACACTGGTGTCAATAGCAGCATGATCAGAGACTTCCATAAACAGCAATTGGGCAACTCCAAGGCACAATATTTCATTGACCCTGGTTTTGGCCTGCGGTGGTTTCTTTAGAAATTGTCCAATAATCCAGTCAATTTCACCTTTATGGCGCAATGTGGTCATGAGTAAAGAGCGCGAAAAAGCACGATCTCTTGCATTGAGCTGTTGCCAGTCACTATTATTTTCGCTTTGAGATAAAAGATCATCCAAAGGCTTCCCGCGGCGAAAAATATCAAAGAGCCAATCTTGCACAATGCAACGTGGTGTTAGACCAGCATCTTTGGAGCTATCATCGATGCGTTTTTGACGAGGTTGCTTTGTCATCTATCTTAATTTCAAATGCATTTAGTCTTCAAACTCCGGAAGCATGCCAAGGGCGATCAAATAAGTATTTAAAACAGCTTCTTCCTCTTCGCGTACATGAGGTTCTTTTTTTCGGATACTTAAAATTTGTCTAACCGCCTTAATATCAAACCCCATAGTTTTAGCTTCTGCAAAAACTTCGCGAATATCATCCGCAATGGCTTTTTTCTCTTCTTCAAGCCGTTCAATACGCTCAACAAAGGCCCGCAAATGTTCTTTGGAGCTGCCCTCAAAATCTTTCATCGTCATTCAATACTTTCAACTAAAAGGTTAACCAGATGCGGCAATCTAATAGCCAATAGACAGAAGTGCAAGAGCTCCCTTTGATTTATAAACGCAATCCCTAAAAAGGGCGGAAAATAAAAAAGCCCCAGCACATGAGTGCAAGGGCTAAGTTATTTGGAAATGATCAAACTTTAATCTTATGCGGATGCCCACCCCCAGTGTTTTATGGGCATCTCAAGCATGATGATTAAGTATTCCGGTTACGGTTATTTCCGCGATTACGGTTGTTACCACCAGTCATGCGTGGAGGTCTAGGACGATCACCACCCATTTTAGGCTTACGGCCGTGATGTTTCTTATGGAATTTTTTATGTTTTACAATGTAATGGCTGCGACCACATGGACGGGAATGCCTTACAATCCGAACTTTTTTGATGATGATTTTTTTGCGAACAATACGCTTGTAACCATGCTTGTGACCATGGCGTTTATGACCGTGGTGCTTACGTTTCAGGCGCTTAAGTACTTTTTTAAGATGTCTGATTTTCTTTTTGTTGTATCTTTTATTTCTTTTAAGATGCTTGATTTTACGAAGGATCTTTTTAATTTTGCGATGCTTCTTTTGAACGTGATATTTTTTAATAATCACTTTCTTTTTAACAATGATATAATGAGGGCGATGGCGCTTAAAACTCATCATTGAAGAATATCTTTTAGCCGGATTATATTTCTGACCACCATCAGAACCACCAGCTTGTGCACCAGAGATGGATAGCATTGTAAGTGCTACCATCGCCACGACGAGCGATAATAATTTATTCATAAACTAACTCCCAGAACTAAATACTAAAATGAAGAAAACCCTCTCTCTCCTCCCAGTTTTGAAAAGTAAAAAAGGTCTTAATAGCTGTAGCAAAATAGGTAGAGTTGTACCGAGGTTAGTAGGATTGTAATGAATGATTAACCTTAATTATTAAGCACTTAGCACGTTGTTTTTTTTAAACGTTCACAAAGGTTATTTGAAAATAAGGTTCATAGATTGAGTGGAATTCAGAAAGTTCTTGGGAGGTTTTTTTAGTGAAACTATTGAAGACCTTGGCAATAAGATTTCGCTAAAAATGGATAAAAATATCTCACAATGAAGCTATAAAAAGAAAAAACCTAGCAGTTTAACCGAAGTTAAATTGCTAGGTTTTTATTTTGTCTTTTAAGGCCTGTAAAGTTTGCCTAAGAGTTATTTGTGAGTTTACGTTCTTAGTTGAGTGGGATATTCAAGCGACCACCAAAGCTATAGCTATAAGCTTCGTCACCTTCAATTGAAGTGCCAACATTGGTGCCTTTAACAGATGGATTGTCATTGTTATTATATTTAACTTTAGGAGCATAAGAGTAATACTCACCTTCAGCAAACAGTCCAAATGTGCCCCAACCAATATTTTTGTTCAATTCAACACGGAGAGAACCGATAAAAGATACATCTTGGTCAGAAGCCTTGCTATCGGCACTATCATGGATATTAGCGCAGCCACATTCAAGAGCGGCTGTATACCGACCCTTATAGCTGCTATCAACAAAATAAGCTCCTGCTTCAGCATTCACACCAAGACTAAACCCACGGCCAAGATCAACGGAGCGGTCGACAGCGATATAAAGACCATAATAGAAACTATCTAGGTCCTCATAATAATCTACATGCTCATGACCAGTTGTTTCTGTTGCGATCAAATGAGTGTCCTGTTGAAGAGCTTTTAGAGCTAAACCAACTCTAAAGGGTGAATTTGCTACAGGTGAAAGTCCATTATTGAATTGAGTTTCAAGGGCAACACCCCATGCATTAACATCTCGTTTGGTGGTGGAAGTGAAATCACTATTTGGTCCAGTGCTATTAACTATAGCTGGCTGACTGTCAAAGACATTAAAATAAACACAATGCCCATCAACACCGCTAGATGCACACTCTGTGGTTTGATCAGATGAATAGCGGCCATAATATCCTGCCAAATTAAAACTCAAATCACGCCCACCAAGTCCAAGCCTATTCAATTCATCAGAGGTTTGAATGCCAGCAAAACCAGGAATTCTAAAGTCAATGCGTGCCCCATCAAATTCACCATCATGATTTTCACCATTTCCAGTGACCTGAGTAAAACCAGGATTAACAATAGCAACCATATTAGTTTCAGGTAAAACAAGCCGTGAGTAACTCACTCTTGTTTCAACAATGCTAACACCGGGTAAGATGCGAGACCTATAATCCTCTTCAATATCCAGATCACTCGGGTTGCGTACAAAGTTAATCTTATAACCAACACCTATTTTAAATCGATTGTAATCTGTGCAGTTACACCCTTCGACGGTTTCTTCATAAAGAGCCGTTACATAAAATTGCCGAGTTGAACTCAATTGATAGCGATATTCAGCACCAATCGTTTCTTCTTCATATTTTAGGTTTGAGCCAATTTCACGTCTTAATTCATGTGAAGCAAATATATCTAAATCAGATCGGGCAGATGGCTTGATTGTCGCTCTGATTTCATAACGTTGAACGTCAGCGACTACTGCAAAAGCTGCAGATGGTTCTGCAAAAAACTTATCGGCTTCGAAAGTAATTGTCAGATATTCATTAGGAACCCAGGTAATTTTGGCGTCGAAACCATTGCTGTCATAGTTGCCAATAACACGATCTTTAATGTCTCGTTCATTGTAGCGCCAGCCAAGTTCAGCCAAAAGATAAGATGAAAGGTTCAGGCGAACACCACCAATCAACCAAAATTCATTTGCATCTCTGTCTAAACGTGTCTCATCAGGTTGATCGGTAAAGTCTGAAACGCCAAATCCTGCTGAGCCATATAGACCAACAAGGCGGTTAGTTCCCCAAACACCGCCACCTGAGATTTCGCTTCGTTCTACATTGAAAGCACCATTTCGTAAAAATGGCCGTTCACTAGCCTCTAAAAAGCTTAAATTTGGTTCTTTACCTATATATCTAAGTTTATAGGATTCAGATTGTAGGTAAGTTGTGAAAGTTTCAGCAGTGTAATCTAGCTTGGAATGAGAAGAAAATGTTTCTGAGTTAATCAAACTAACTTCATCACGCAGATAAAATAAGCCACTGCTATATTCTAAATTTGGCGAAATACGATAATAAGAATCAAGATTAACACCAGCGTCCCATCTATCTTCTGGTTTTAATTCTGAAAAGCGATCATAAGAGCCTTTAAAAGCGAGAGTAATAGCTTTGTCTTCTTTGATATAACCGAAAAGAAGTGAGCCATCGATTAATCCATAAGAAGAACCTTCTTCGGGAAAAAATTCATCAAAGTTGCTGTCATAGCCGCCTTCAACTCTAAGCTCAGGAATGATAACAACACCATCCATAACTTTATAGCCAATGCTATCAAGGTCATCAGATTGCACACGTGGGCCTGAAATTCTTTTTTTGCTTTTCTCAAAACTGTCTTGTCTTTGTTGTGAGTTCGTCTGCTGGGCGCTTGCACTATTAAAATAGGTAAGGCCGCCAATCGCAATAAAGCAAACTGTAATGAATGAAATTTTGAAGACAAACTCAAAATTTTCTCGAGCTGATCTTTGTTGTCTATTAAGCATT
Organism: Hyphomicrobiales bacterium; assembly: GCA_021775385.1. Classification (GTDB taxonomy): domain Bacteria; phylum Pseudomonadota; class Alphaproteobacteria; order Rhizobiales; family HXMU1428-3; genus HXMU1428-3. Next base: position 19,072 of record JAJFHW010000362.1, read on the forward strand.
TTCCCTCACACAGAATAAATCTGCAGCTAAAACGACATGTAAAACACAAACGCACTTAACTAAAACTGATATGACGCAAATTACTAAATGACAAAAAATGCCTTCCACAAAGGAAGGCCGCAAACAAAGGGAAAACTCACCCAATTAATGCGCTGGCAGAAAAACAATAGAAATAGGTCTCAATCAACAAAAACAAACTCTGCAGGAGATGTTTCTCGCCTGCGAGCTTAGGACTTATTCAAAAGACAAAGAGTATATTGTTACCGTCCAATCATCTCATTTATGGTGAAAAATTAAAGCGCTTTCTCACAGATACGCACGGTTAGAGCTATTAGATGGATCTTTTTGAATAACAACAATCTGTTACGGTAAAAAAAGACTGTGAATAACTTCAGTATCAGGCTCAACAAGCGTGGGAGATTCTTTAATGAAGCGCGTATCGAGGCTGCTTTTTTAGATTTGATGAGAGGGAATTAGCAGTAAACAGATTGTGAACACCTATATTCAAATGTCTTTAAGTATGTTTTTCTAATCACGATCAGCTTGCTTCTTTCATACTGTTCTTTCTTAGTGTGATTTCAGATATCAAAGGCACGTTTTTAGACAAGCATATATAGCAGGCATGTATAACCCGCATATGTAGGCTACATATGTAGCCCCGTATATGTAGCCCGTATATGTAGAATGGAGCTCTTATGATTACTATTTTGAGATCGACTGCTTTTTCTAAAATAGCCAGTAAGCTTAAAGTTGCCAAAAAGACAAATCTCCTTGTTTTAAAAACACTACCAATTTTATGCATTCTGATTATCGGGAATAACGCCTTTGCTTACGCTAATGAGAAAATTGAGAAGCTATATTCAGAATTAAAACAATCCAAAACTGAAAGTGTGGCCAGAGCCATAGAAAATAAGATCTGGCAGAATTGGGTAATTGGTCCCAATGCCGAGGTAACAAATCTTTTGGCAAAAGCTATGGAGCGACGTAGAGCCTATGATTTTGCGGGCTCCCTGGAGATCTTGAACATAGCAGTCTCCAAATCACCAAATTGGGCTGAGCTTTGGAACCAGAGGTCATTTGTTCATTTTTTACGTGAAGAATTTGATAAATCCTTGGAGGATGCAGATCGAGCAATAGAGCTTGAGCCAAACCATTTCGGGGCGTTGGCTGGAAAAGCTCAAATTTTAATGAGTCAGGGACGCACAGAGTTAGGGCAAAAGGCACTTCGTAAGGCCATCAAGCTCCATCCATTCTTGAAAGAAAGAGCCCTTCTTATCGAAATACCAGGCCAAGAACTTTAAATTCACTGAAAAGTCCAGTTTGAGAGATAGTTTTACAACATGTTGCGATTTTACAACGTAACGCTTTGTTAAACTTTGGTACTAGTCTTGGATGGGTCTAAAAGTGGTGTTTCAAGCTCTCATAGTATGATTTTACCGTGTTTAGTAATTTGGTGAAAAACACCTCGTGTCCCCTTTATAAGGGTGAATATACTGCTCCGGCACCCACTGCAACAATTCGCAATAATTCAGAAATTATTCAGCAACACTTCCAATTCAGGGTGCAGTTATTAAACATTCAAACAATGATTTAATGGTAGTTCTAATATTATAATATTCTTATTGAGTTTCCATTTTTAGATGGGGATGGAGATAAATTAATGATTGGGGAAATCATGAAAACTAAACTTTCTTTAGCCGCGCTTCTAGCCGGTGGGATGATGGTTGCAACGTCAGGCTCAGCATCAGCTGCTGACCTTGGTGGTGACTGTTGTGCAGACTTAGAAGAGCGTGTTGCAACACTTGAAGCAACTACAGCTCGCAAAGGTAACCGCAAGGTTTCACTTAAAATCTCAGGTTGGGTCAACCAATCAGTTACTTACTGGGATAATGGCGTAGACAGTGACACATATATTGCCACACCTACTGAATCATCTACACGCTTCCGCTTTTCTGGTGGTGCCAAAATCAATCATGATTGGTCAGCAGGTTACTTGATAGAGATTGAAGCGTTTTCTTCATCAACATTAGGTTTTACAGAAGCTGCTGATGACGCTCCAACTGGCGGGGGTAGCGGTCTTAATCTACGTAAATCTGAAATGTGGATTAAAAATAAGCAACTTGGTAAAATTTCATGGGGCCAAGGTTCTGCAGCTACTGACGACATTCCATTTTGGAGCCAACTTGGTGTTACTGCTCTAGTTCACCAACCTGACTTATATACTGCAGGTTCTGTTAGACTAAGAAGAGATGATGGTACTCAAGCTACAGCTGGTGTAACAACACGTGCTCTTGGCGTTGCTTGGGACGCAACAGGTTCTAACCGCATTAACCGCATTCGTTATGACACTCCTACAATTGCGGGTTTCGTTATTTCAGCAGCTTGGGGTGAAGATGATATCTCTGATGTAGCTGTACGTTATGCTGGTTCATTTGGTGACTTTAAAGTTAAAGCAGCTGCTGGTTACAGATGGGATGGTGAACAAGCTCCAGGTGCTGGTGATACAAATGTATTGCTTGCTAATGCTGGATTTATTC
>JAJFHW010000363.1 GCA_021775385.1 Hyphomicrobiales bacterium
AACATTTTTAGTATTGTCTTTAGTGAATGTTAAAAAAAACAGATCCGAGATAGTACTATGCGTAAACTGTTTAGCCAAATCATCACTCTTCCATTTTTATTTGTAGTTCTATCTTTAATGTTTGCAAATCAAGCAAACTCATCTGAATGGCGAGTACAAAAAATGAGTGGTGATGTTTGGGTTGAAACAAACCAACCAACCAAAATAGCATTAACAAAAGATACAGTTTTACAAAATGGTGATAAAATAAAAACAGGCAAAAATGGTCGTGTTTTACTTATGCGCAATAAAGAAACCATTTTAGTTTCACCAAATTCACTTATTGGTCTTCCCCAAAAAGCTGCTGAAAAAGGAAAAACCATCATCCTTCAGCAAATGGGGGAAATTCTCTTAGATGTCGAAAAAAGAAACGTAAAACATTTCGAAGTCTCTACCCCCTATCTCGCAGCTGTCGTGAAAGGCACCCAATTTCGTGTAACTGTTGATGAAGAAGGATCAAAAGTAAATGTTCTTCGTGGTAAAGTTGAAGTATCAGACTTTAAAACTGGACAATTTGTCCTGGTAAAACCTGGTCAAACAGCTCTGGTTCAATCTCCAAAAAATAAAAACAATGTACAAGGCCTCCTCTTAAAAGGAGCTGGAGAAAAAGAAACAATCCAAAAAGGCAGCCCTAAAAAACAAAGAGTGGCACCTCTAAAATCAAACAAATTTCGTTCGCTTAAAAACAAGTCGCAAGTCACAAAATTTAATAAGAAAAACAAAGACGTTCCTGCGGCAAAAGTTAAAACAACAAAAAATTTCAAAAATGCTAACAAAGTTTTAAAAATCAAATCGCAAAAATCAAAATTAAAACTCACACCCAAGCTTGCCCAAAAACTAAGAAAAACCAAACTCTCAAAATCACGCAAAAGAAAAGTCCGTGTGAAGCGAATGAGAATTGGTAGAGCAATTGGACAAGTTAGACTTAACGTTTACAAATCAACAAATGGATTAAGTCGTTCAAATAAATTTGCAAACCTTTCAAACAAACGCCAGAAAAAAAGAAAATCAAAAACCACATTCTGGGCTAAAACTAACAATGTAAATACCCAAACCGTTTCCTCAAGCGTGACACAAAACAATAATGTTGCAAGCAACAAAGGAAATAATGGAAATGGGAACAACGGAAATGGAAATGGGAACAACGGAAACGGAAATGGGAACAACGGAAACGGAAATGGGAACAACGGAAACGGAAATGGGAACAACGGAAACGGAAATGGGAACAACGGAAACGGAAATGGGAACAACTAAAAAATATAACTTTTTTCAATCTAAAATTTGAAGCATTACAAAATAAATTAAACCAAACAGAAAAAGCTGAAATCATTACATGAAAAAACTAGTACCACATATCGGCGTTTTCTGCTTTGTTCTTGTTTTCGCACTGACAGGTTTGAGTGAGCAAATTAGTCACAAACTTACCGAACTCCGCTTTCAACTGTTCCCACACCAAGCCACCGGTAAAGTTGTCCTTGTGGCAATTGATGCAAAATCAATCCAGGAAACTTCAAAGTGGCCCTGGCCCAGGTCTCTCCATGCAAAACTCATTAAAAAGCTCACTGAAGCAGGTGCAACTGACATAGCCTTTGATATTGATTTCAGCGCAAACACAATTGAGAAAGAAGACAAAGCCCTTCTCAAAGCTTTAGTAGCTGCAAAAGGGTCAATCATCCTTCCAAGCTTCAAACAATCACAAGAACAATCAGATCATTTGGAACATAGTCACACAACAGACCAAAAATCCGTTATTGTCTATTCGAACCCACTTCCCATGTACTTAGATCATTCATGGAGAGCAAGTGTAAATTTGTTCCCAACTCGTAACGGTCTTGTTCACAATGTTCCTTATAGCCACATGCAGGAAGATGAATTCATCCCATCTCTTTCTTCAATTCTTGCTGGCATCTATCAACAAGAAGAGAAGGATTTCCATCTCGACTACAGCATACAGGCAAACTCTGTTCCAACAGTTTCCTATGTAGATGTGTTAAATAACAAAGTAAGAAAAGAATTCTTCAAGGGTAAAAAAGTTGTCATTGGCGCTACAGCAACTGAGTTGGGAGATCATTTTTTTGTTCCTTCTCAGGGAATTGTTTCAGGCCCCCTACTCCAAATACTCGCGACAGAAACCCTAATACAAAATCGCAAAATGTTTCATACAAGTCTTGAAACAACTTTAATCACCACATTAATTTTAGCTGCTTTCATATTCTGGATCTCTATAAAAGCTAACCTGGCAAATCGCATATACACCTTTGTTTTAGCAAGCTTAGCAATTGAGATCTTCGCGCTCTATCTACATTTAAATGCAAACTTGATGATTGACACATCTCTCATGCATCTCTGCATTGCAGGCTATTTAGTCGTCGCACTATTAAATGAAATTGATTTCAAAAGCATGCTCACCCAGCAAACTCAACAAGAATTAGAAAACAAGAAAAAAATATTCGAGCAAGTTTTTAAAGATAGTTTCACAAGCACAATCATCACTAATAAAAACGGCAAGGTCCATTTCATCAATGCAAAAGCGTTAAAACTACTCAACCTGGAAAATGAGAAAAACTTAAACGGCAAACATTTCAGTGAAATCTTACCCGTTGAAATCGTTACATCAACTTATCAGCTATTAGAACAACAAGTAAACGATACAACATTGCACTACTCTAGCCATACAGAAATTGAAACGCCAGAAGACACAACAAGACATATAGAATACATCGTCTCTCTATCCGTTTTAAACGATATCAAGGATAACAAACAAGAAAACATAATTACGTTTACATTCCAGGATATCACAGCCAAACAACGAGCCGAACTTGCTCAAAAAGAAGCAACTCATGCAGCCATTAACGCGAACAAAGCAAAGACAGAGTTTCTAACAACAATGAGCCATGAGCTTAGAACACCACTGAACTCCATTTTAGGTTTTTCTGAAATCATCCAAAATCAATCTCTAGGTCCAAACCAAATGGACAAATATATTGATTTTGCAAGTGACATTCAAAACAGCGGGCGCCAATTATTAAAAGTCGTCAATAACATTCTTGAAGTCACAAAAATGGAATCAGGATCAATTCAACTCCATGAAGAAAAATGCGATCTCGTTGACATCATAGAAGATGCAATTGAAGAAACATCTTATGAATTCAAAGGTCAGTCTTTAAACATCACCTTTGAGCATGATCAAAACATCCCGGGACTATTGGCAGATGCAAATTTATGTAAGAAAGCTTTCAGTGCTATCATATCAAACGCAATTAAATTCTCTCCTACAAATGAAGAAATAAAAGTTGCCGTTTCAAAAAAAGCCAAAGGTGAAGTTTGCATTTCAATCGAAGATAAAGGCGATGGCATTAGTAAAAGTGAGATTGAAAATATTTTCAAACCGTTCTACCAAGTGGATAGCTCTAAGGGTCGCCATTATGAGGGAACTGGCCTTGGTTTAACCACAGCCAACGCCTATATCAATCTGCATAGAGGTAGTATCAAGGTAGACAGCGTCCTCAGCAAAGGGACAATTATGCACATCACATTCCCTAAAAACCGCACAATTGAAAACCCAGATACAATCATAAATTTAAACAAACAAGATCAGAACAAAGATCTAGTTAATGCAGTCACATTAAGCCACATGAAGCAAGCTTAAAAGTGATCAGTCAATTCAACGAAATTTGTAACGAATTGACAATGTGAGCCCCTTGCAGTCCCTTGCTGAAGATGTAATATTACCACGATCTAGATTTTATTTCATTTTTACTTTTGATTGTAACAAACACATATGAGTGACCTCGATAAAAAAAATTGCTGCTCAAATTACCGCTCAGAATGCCCTTTATCATGTGTTCTGGAGCTATTGGGAGACAAATGGACACTCTTGATTATAAGGGATGTTTTAACAGGCAAACACAGATACGGGGATTTTGAAAAGTCTCCGGAACAAATTCCAACAAACATCCTGGCCGAACGGCTCAAACGCCTGGTCAGAGAAGAAATAATGGAAAAAGTCTGTTATCAACAACGCCCCCCTCGATATGCCTATAAATTAACGCCCAAAGGGGCAGACCTCATAGAAATATTGAAACATCTCACATTATGGGGAGTAAAATATGAAGTCGGCATGGGAAAACCTCCGGAAAAATTATGGAATCTCAGTTCCAAAGATATTCTCAAAAATCAAGAAACTATCATTTCAAAACTACTTATGAATAAAGGTCAAACGAGTGACGCATAAACTTCTTCCCCGTTTAACTCCTGCTATCATACTCGTCGAACCACAATTAGGAGAAAACATCGGAACTGCAGCAAGAGCCATGGCTAATTTTGGCTTAACCGATCTCAGAATTGTAAACCCAAGAGATGGCTGGCCAAGCGAACAAGCACAAAAAGCAAGCGCAAATGCCGTTCATGTTGTTGATAACGCTAAAATATTTGAAAATCTTGAAGACGCAATCGCTGACTTGCAATATATCTGCGCAACAACTGCGCGTCCAAGAGACATGGTGAAAGAAATCTTATCACCCGAATCAGTGGCCACAATTATGCACCAAAAAGTAGCTCAAAAACAAACCATTGGGATCTTATTTGGTCGAGAAAAGTCAGGATTAACCAATACAGATATCTCTTATGCAGATTCAATTGTGATCGCACCTGTAGACCCAGATTGTGCTTCATTAAACCTAGCCCAATGCGTTTTATTGATGGGGTATGAATGGCGCCGACAATTAAATCTACCCTCATTAGGCAGAAAAACTCAATTTGATGGACCTGCAAAAGAGGGGACTTACATAAAAGAAAACCGCCCAGCAACCAAAAAAGAATTAACAGGGCTGATAGATCACCTAAAAAAAGAGTTAGAAATCACAGGTTTCTTAAGAACTGTAGAAAAGACGCCACAAATGATGCGTAACATAAGAAATATGATTATAAGAATGCAACCGACGGATCAAGATGTCAGAACATTGAGGGGGATAATTGGATCCCTCGTTAAGGGTACTGATAAAACTGGTTTATAAAACATCGAAATTTGTGTTAATTAGGTAAATGGTCGCAAAATGCCTTAGTAAAGCCCTTATTTTACTATTGCGATTGCCATCTTACATGATAGCGTTGGGAACGCGTACTGGAGAGTCTTTTAAAAAATGATACTGCGTTGTTTAAAGAAATTAACGGCTGTAGT
>JAJFHW010000364.1 GCA_021775385.1 Hyphomicrobiales bacterium
ACTCTAATCGCTGGCATTGTGCTGTACAAAATGCAAAACGAGAATCTTGGTCTGTTACCACTCCTAAAATAGAAAATGCAAAAAAGTTAGTTATTAATCTTTGTAAAGATCATAATATTGCCCAGAACAAATGCAAGCCTGTCTGTGTTCCAGAGTAGTAAAATTTAAAAAATAAAGGGGGCAAAATACCCCCTTATTCTCTAATCAGCACGAGCATGTATTTTCTAGACTATTTTATGCAATCAATGCATAAAATATACTAAACTTAAAGTAGAAACTAACAGGAGAAATATATGAATAACGGATGTCGCTTAAGTCCTTTAGCTTTGGGCTTGTCAATTGGTGTAATATGGGCTTTATCTGTTGTGTTTATTGCTATTTTAAACATCACATTAGGTTATGGCGTAGGTTTTATAAGCGCTGTAGGAAGCGTTTACATAGGTTACACCGCTACTATTATGGGAATTATCATTGGTGCTGCATTCGCATTAATTGATGGCATTATTGGAGGAGTACTTATAGCCTGGTTCTACAATATCTTTTCTAAATGCAACTGTTGCAGTAAGAAAAACTAGTAGTTCCGTAGTTTGATGCATATCACTTTCAATGTAGCTTGCTATTTTGTAGATGCTTGCTGAGGGGGTTAACAGTCGTCCCCCTCAAGCGAGTAATAGACTATATTTCCATCAAGTCTTTTTCTTTTTCAGCTAAGAGAACATCGATTTGCGCAACATATTTATCCGTAATTTTTTGAATTTCATCACAAGATCTGCGTTCATCATCTTCAGAAATATCTTTTTGTTTAACGAGTTCTTTAAGCTGATTATTTGCGTCACGTCGTATATTGCGAACTGCAATCCGGCCATTTTCACCTTCGGAGCGCACCACTTTAATTAATTCTTTGCGGCGCTCTTCTGTTAATGCAGGCATAGGGACCCGAATACTATTACCAGCTGTAGCAGGATTTAACCCTAAATCCGAGGTCAATATTGCTTTTTCAATAATAGGAACAAGGTTTTTTTCCCAGGGCGTTACGGTTAAGGTGCGAGAATCAGATACCGAAATACTAGCAACTTGATTTAAAGGACTAGGGTTTCCATAATAATCAATCATTACATGATCCAACAAACCAGGATTTGCTCTTCCGGTGCGTACCTTTCCTAAATCATTGGTTAAACTCTCTATGGATTTTTGCATACGCGCTTCAGCGTCTTTTTTTATCTCATTTATCATTCTCTGCTCCTACTACTGTCCCTATTTTTTCACCTTGCACTATTCGTTTTAACGCTTGAGGAGCAGCCATGTCAAAAACTTGAAGTGGCATTTTATACTCCTCACATAAGCAAATAGCTGTGGCATCCATCACTTTCAATTTTTTTTGAAGCACTTCTGCATAGCTTAGATTGTCATATCGCGTAGCATTAGGAAACGCTACGGGATCTGCATCATAAATGCCGTCCACTTTGGTTGCCTTTAAAACCACATCAGCGCCCACCTCAATTGCTCTAAGGCACGCCGCTGAATCCGTGGTAAAAAAAGGATTTCCCGTTCCTGCAGAAAAAATAAGAACATGACCGGTTCTAAGATGAGTAATTGCTTTTCGCCTATGAAAAGGATCAACCACTCCAATCATAGGGATTGCAGACATTATCCTAGAAGGCAAGTCTATCCGCTCTAGCGCATCGCGCAAAGCTAGAGCATTCATAACCGTAGCTAGCATTCCCATTTGATCGCCAGTGACTCGGCCTAATCCAGCTTCTGATAGTGCCTTTCCTCTAAAAAGATTTCCGCCACCAATCACAATTGCAACTTGAACACCCATAGCAACTAGCTCTGCAACATCCGCAGCAATTTTATCTAGTACTGATGGATCAATACCAAACTGGGTTTTACCCATTAGCGCTTCACCACTGCATTTCAACAAAATACGACGGTATTTTAATGAAGAGGATGCCTTAGTCATTATCACGAACCTGAGCCATAACTTCTTCAACAAAGTTATCAACTTTTTTCTCAATCCCTTCACCAACTTCAAAACGGACAAAATCACTAATTTCTGCATTTTTGTCTTTAAGCAGTTGTCCTATTTTAATGCTAGGATCTTTAACGAATGGCTGACCAATTAAACTTACTTCATCAACAAATTTGTTAATTCGACCCTCGATCATTTTGTCAATAATTTCTTGTGGCTTGCCACTTTCGCGTGCTTGAGCTGTAAATATTTCTCTTTCATTTTCAATAGCCGCGGCTGAAACTTGATCACGACTAATGACTAAAGGCTTACTTGCAGCAATGTGCATAGCAATATCTTTTGCTAGAGTTTCATCGCCACTTTTCAAAGCGACCATTACACCAATGCGAGCACCGTGAAGATAATAGCCAATGACAGATTCTGCGCTTAGTCGAGTCATTCTACGAACTTTGATGTTTTCGCCAATTTTAGCAATAAGTTCTTGACGGTTTTTCTCAACACTTGTGTCGCCACCAATGATATTTAAATTCATCAACTCATCAACACTTGCAACATCAGAATGTAACGCAGTACCCGCAACACTATTTGCGAACGCAGTAAAGTTTTCATCGCGCGCGACAAAATCAGTCTCTGAGTTAATTTCTAACATTACTGCCTGTTTCATATCATCAGAGCGTACCGCAACAACAATACCTTCTGCTGCTACTCTATCTGCTTTTTTATCCGCTTTAGCTTGACCTGATTTACGCATTTCATTTATAGCTTGCTCAATATCACCACCAGTTTGAACAAGATATTTTTTACATTCCATCATACCGGCGCCAGTACGCTCACGTAATTGTGCAACCATTGCTGCTGTAACTGTCATTGTTGTATCCTCCACATATCAAAAAGGGAAGTGCACTACAAT
>JAJFHW010000365.1 GCA_021775385.1 Hyphomicrobiales bacterium
TAATGCAGCTTCACCCTCATTCATGTTCAGTCCTTTTAAAAACTCAGACGGATTTTCTTGTTGATGTGCTTGCCAAATGGTCAGAATTGGATATTTGCTTTTTATGAGCGAAACTGTTGGATGCAAATCAAAAACAAGATTTGGCACATCTTCTTCTGAAAACCTGCTTAAAGCTTCAATCGTAACTGGATTAGCATTGGCGCCGTGATACGCACTGTTCCGGAACCATTCCAGTTTGGCGACTTCCCTTAAATAAGGTAATTCTTGTACGGGAGCAAAATTCTCTAAGAATACCGGAAATTCTTCGCCATAATTAATCATTACAGGAGATTGCGGTAAGTGCGTTAGAGCAAATTCTCTTGCCATGGTCGCAAAAAAATCTTCTCCAACAATTTCTTCTACAACGGGATAGGTACTGGCCAACACTGAAATGAGACTTAGTGTGACGTTATTGCGGTACACACTGAACCGTTTTTTTGGCACCACTCCATCTTTCAGGAGTTTAATGCCGACTGGCACTTCGACTTCCAGATTTTCAAGTGCATTTGAAACTGAAGATTGTAGCTTGGACCATTCGCTCATTTTAAGCCACTTGTTCTTTTAGAATTGACTCTTTTAGAGCCGTTTCTTTATTCGGAGTGTTCGTTGATGAAGATTGACCTTCATATTTTTGTAAAATTTCTTCAGCTAGATTGGCTTCACTGAATAAAACGTCCCAGGTTGGTACGTCATTATCCCATTCAATCAAAGTTGCCACTGGCCCTTTTTGGCTTATAGCCTGATCATAGAGCGTCCAAACATCTTCAACGACTTTTCTGTCATGGGCGTCGATCAATAATGGGTTGCCGAGATCATCTTCATCAGGCGCATGTCCACCAAGGTGAATTTCACCAACATCTTCCATGGGGAAATTTTTGATATAATCTTCTGGGCTGCGCTCATGATTGGTGCATGAGACATAAACATTGTTGACATCAAGTAGCAAACCACAGCCGGATCGCTTTACGACCTCTTTAAGAAATTCAATTTCAGTGAAATCTTCGCGTTCAAAGCCAACATAAGTTGAGGGGTTTTCAAGCAGTAATTTTTGACCAAGCGTCTCTTGAATAAGATCAATATGCTCTGAGACTGTTTGACATGTTTCTTTTGTTAATGGCAAAGGCAATAGGTCATTGAAGAAACCAGCTTCATGAGAGGACCAGGCTAAATGCTCTGAAAAACTTTCTGGCTGATAGCGGTCAACTAACACTTTTACACGAGATAAATGCTCTTGCGACGGCGGAAGCGACCCACCGATTGAGAGCCCAACACCGTGGAGGCTTAGCGGGTAATTTTCTCTAATTTTTGTTAAGTAATGATGGGGGGCACCGCCCGCTCCCATATAATTTTCTGGGTGCACTTCAAACCAACCAATATCAGGTGTTGTCTCGCATATTTCTTGATAATGCTCACCTTTAAGGCCAACGCCTGCTTTTGTAGGTAATCTTGTTTGTTTGATTGTTGAAGAGTTGTTCATTTTAACCTGTTCTTTACAGGATTTAGCTGTAATTCATCAGTTTTTAAATATTAAAAATCCCCCACCATCGCGTTAACAATGGAGGGGGATCAGAGAATTAGCCGTTGTCACGATCTAATGCTTTAAGACTACCTTTACGGCCACCTGGAAGTTCCATTTTTTCGCATGTACCTTTTGGTACATATGTCCAAGCGTTACCTTGATAATCGATTGTAGATGTACCAGCACAGCTTGTGCCTTTACCTGCTGCACAATCGTTTTTAGCTTTTAGAGAAATGCCATAGCACTTTTCATTGTCAGCTGCACCAGCTGGTTTGATGTCTGCTGCACCAGTTAGAGCTGTTGCGACTGCACCTGCTAAGATAGCTGCTGAGATTGCTGATTTTGACATTGACGTCTCCTTTTAAAATTTAAATTGTAAGTTAAAAAAACTTCAGTTCCCACATATCATTCGGAATATGTCCAAATTAAAGAAAGTTTTTAAAAATTCATCAAACATATTGTAACAAGACTGTGAGATCGCGTGAAGAAGAGGTTGTTTTAGTACTAAAAACACTCTCTAAGACACTATTTTACAAGAAATATTGCATCCTGAAGGAATTCCTCTAAATTGCGAGACAAATAAACAATTTTGAGAGTAGACATGACTAAATTTCCACAATTTCTTATTGATGGCCATCAACGTTTCAAAGACACTACCCCCAAGGAAACTAAGGATAAATACGAACAACTTGCTGATCAGGGGCAAAAACCAGGAGTTCTCGTTGTTGGTTGTTCCGATAGCCGTGCTGACCCTATTACTATTTTTCATGCTGAGCCAGGTGACTTATTTGTTGTGCGCAATGTAGCAAATATTGTACCTCCCTATGTGACGACAGGTGCTCACCATGGTGTCTCCTCTGCTTTAGAATTCGGCATTTTACATCTAGGAATTGAACATGTTCTTGTGCTTGGGCATGCTGGTTGTGGGGGCATTAAAGCTGTGATGGACCCTGAAACTGAAAAACGTGACGATTTGCTTTTTGTTTCAACATGGGTCAGCATCATGTCTGAAACAAGGGATGCTGTCTTAAAGGACATGCCTGATGCCACTGAAGATGAGAAACTTAAAGCCTTAGAACTGCGGGCAATCAATTCATCGCTTACGAATTTAATGACATTTCCATTTGTAAAAGAGAAAGTTGCCGAAGGTAAACTCTCACTTCATGGCGGGTATTTTGATGTTCGCTCAGCTTCAATGTTTATATCTGATCCTGAGACAAAAGAGTTTTATAAACTTTAGTTTTCTCTCGCAGGCCCAAGCGCTTATGGCGCCTGGGCCTGCGAGTGCACGGCGCTAGGCGCCGGGCTACGCCATGTCCCTCAGCCCGAAAAGAGCTGAGCTTCTTCTTCGTAAAAATGAGTTTTGAGTTTCATCGTGCCTATGCGCAAAGCTACAGGCGCTACTTTACTACACGATGAAGGGGGACGCCATTTCGGCGTCCGGCGCAAGCGCGCCGCCCCTCGGAAGGCCTGCTGTTTCAGCAGCGCAGTTGCTGGTGGGCAACTGAAGCGCCACTAAAAAGCAATAGCCCGTCAGAGAGAGTAACACCTTAATTAAAAAAGCCGATGTTTTCGCTATTGCCTGGTTTGGTTTGGCTTACTTCTTTTAAGAGGGCAACCAAACGTTCAGTATCTTTCGTTGCCCCTAAAACTTCAGCTTGCTTTTTCACTTGGGCAAAATCACCAGGTGTTAAGTTTTCAAACTTCAATCCATGTTCGGGAACGTTTGAAATGTTGAAAAAGACTTTGTAGGCCATGGCAAGAGCCACTTTATCCATGAAATTGAATCGCACATGAAATGTGAAACGGCGCAATGAAGCCGTATCAAGGCGGTCCATCAAATTGGTTGTAAAACAGACCGGCAAGGAATGCTCTTCCATCCAGGTGAGCATTTCGTTTACTTGTGTGACTTCCCAAGAACGCGACGCTTCTTGCCTTGAATAAAGAAAACTATCTGCCTCGTCAAAAATCAAAAATGCATTGGCTTCTCGGGCCTCAAGAAACGCGTCTGCAATTTGCTTTTCTGTTTCTCCAACAAAGGCTGAGAAAATATCTGATGCGCGTTTCTGAATAACTTCAAGACCGAGTTCTTTTGCCAGGTAGCGTGCATAAGCTGACTTACCTGTGCCAGGAGGCCCAGAAAGACAAAGAGAAAAGTTTAATTTACCAGATGATTTTAACTGGCCCGAAAGATCATGAATATCACGACTTGCCTTAGATAATTTAGGATCATAAACAAAGTCTTCTGGTTTACGACGTGCCTGAAGACCTGAAACTGCTCTTGTTATTCCTTGTGCTGCGCGTTCAACTTCTTTTGCTCCGCCTTTGGAATATTTCGCGACTTTTAATGCGTTCTCCATAATCGCGGGTGTTGCATCAATTTTTTGCGCGAGATTAGAGATTTCTTCCTTCGTGAGCTTTACGCCAATTCTTCCTGCCATTCTTTCTATAATAAGCCGGCGCTGAGATGTTGGAGGTGATTTTAATTCAAAGGCTAAAATCATACGGCGTAAAATGGCTGCATCAATATCGCTAATATTATTCGAGGTCCAAAGGATAGGTACCGGATTGTTCTCTAACAATCGGTTCAGATAAACTTTCGACCCACCTCTTCTGATGAGTTGCAAAGCTACGTCTTCCATTTCATCAAAAAGAATGGCTGTATTTTTAGCTCCCCTCAGCAAGCTGATGGAAAAGACCAAGTCTGATAAACGCCCTTTTCGATCAACTTCACCTTCAGCGCCAACATCTTCACCAGCTGCATAAATAGAAAGGCCTGCCTTTTTTGCAGCGACTTTGGTGAGCTCTGTTTTGCCCGAACCTGGAGGGCCGTACAGTAGGATATTTACACCCTTTGCTTTTTCAGACACAGCTCCTTTCAGGACACTACAGATTAAATCACGATCTCCTTTGATGTGATCATAATCGGTAAGTTCAATATTCGCGGTGAGAGGGGCGCCTAGCAAAGCTTCACGCATTTGATCAAACTTTTTAAACCTTTGATCGAGGCAAGCATCTAGTCGAGAAGTGATGGCAAAGTGCCCACCTGGCCCTGAAAGTTCGCCGCCTTCATTTTTTAATTGGAGCAAACCAGCTGCGACCATGTCCCCGGCTGGTCCAGTGAAGCGTTCAACATCATTTACACTCAAATCCGTTAATAGCGCGAGCGAGCGGCTCAGCGGCCCGATGGATTCCGTGACGGAATTACATAAATATTGCACTTGATCAAACCGATGGAAACATGCGATTAGCCCGACGATTTCCTGACACTTAGGATCAAGTTCAAGGGCTTTGGTCAAATTTTTAATATTGCTCCACATTGGCTCAGGCCAACCGGTTTTTTGAGATGCTTCCTCGAGCATCTCTAAAATTTCATCACGATGCTCTAGAAATGCACTGTTGAAATCTGCCTGACTGAAACTTGAAGAGTATATATTACCAATGGCTCCGCTCAGCTTTTTTGGCAAAGGCAAAGATAACATTTCAGTGCGGTCGTTTAACCAATAGAGGATATAGCGAGCAGCCCGAGTTGGAATATGATCGGCTCGCAAAACACGGTGCAAATATTTTGCGACCAACCCGCGTTCGATATCTTCTGATGCCATAAAATTACTCCAAACCTGTTTCTCTTAGTGCGCCTTCAAGTTGGCTTTTCTTTGCTTCAGATGCCCACAAGGCATCCGCAAGTCTTTGCTTCAGATGCCCACAAGGCATCCG
>JAJFHW010000366.1 GCA_021775385.1 Hyphomicrobiales bacterium
AAAAGAATTTTGCATGACTGGAAAGATGAAGACTGTGTTCGTATTTTAAGGACATGTCGCAATTCAATGAAGGATGATAGTCGGTTGTTTGTGATTGATGCTATCGTACCAGAGGGAAATGTTTCTCATTTTTCTAAAGACCTTGAAGTCTTCTTAATGAGTTGGGGGGGCAATGAAAGAGATCAATTTGAGTTTGAAAAATTAGCTCAACAAGCTGAGCTAGAGATAAGCTCAGTGTATGAGACAGCTACTTTGCTATCGATTATTGAAATGAAAAAAAAGAACTACGATTAATTACGTAAATTAAAAAAACAGGACAAATATTTGATCTGTTTTATTGTAATAGAGTTTGTGTCTGACGACATCTGTCGCAGAGCTGTTACACTTGCGTCAAATTTAATTTTTTATTGTTATTCAAAATTTGCTCTTTTGTTGTTAACAGGCCGTTTTGCCTTTGTTTTTTATATTCCAAAAACTTTCATTTTCTAATTTTAAATTATTTTAAAAGTGGTGTCGCTACGGTTCTTTATTGATCTCATTGGTTCTGATAAAATGTCTTGGTTTTTTAGTATCTTTTCTGTTTTATGGTTTGATTAATCTTCTGGACCTTTGATCAGTTTTATAGAATTACAAGAGGTAATTATGAAAATTATTGTCAACGGAAAAGCATTTGAAGTGAATGTCTCTCCTGACATGCCGATTTTGTTGGTTTTGCGAGATGACTTGAATATAACAGGACCGAAATATGGATGTGGAATTGCTCAATGTGGTGCCTGTACTGTTCATGTTGATGGGATTGCGCTTCGCTCTTGCCAATTGCCAATAGGAGACCTTAAAGGGGAGGTGACCACAATAGAAGGGCTTGGAACTCCTTCCTCGTTGCACGTGGTGCAAGAGGCATGGATTGAGCACCAGGTTGCTCAATGTGGTTATTGCCAGTCTGGTCAAATTATGCAGGCGGCTTCTTTATTAGATAAAACGCCGAACCCAACTGACGAAGAAATTGAGAAGGAGATGTCAGGTAACCTTTGTCGTTGTGGCACTTACCTTCGTATTAGGGCGGCGATTAAATCTGCAGCTAAAAACCTGGAAAATGGAGAATAAGATGGGACGTTTAGGGACAATAACTCGTCGTACTTTTCTTGTTGGTTCAGCTGCAATTGTTGGTGGGGTTGCTTTTGGTTTATATAAAATGGCCACTCCTCATGACAACCCATTAGAAGATGGGCTTGATGAGGAGGCTGTGACTTTTAATCCCTGGATTTTAATAGATAGTGAAAAAATTACCCTGATCACTCCGCATGCAGATAAAGGACAGGGGGTGACGTCTATGCAGGCCGCGCTTTTGGCAGAAGAACTTGATGTTGAGTTTGGACAGTTTGAGACCAGTTTTGGTCAACCAAGTGCTGCTTATTGGAACACGGCGATGGCTGATGAGGGGGTTCCTTTCATGGCGACTGATAAAAGCTTTATGGCGGAATCTATGCGCGACGTTATGGGCGGGGTGTTGAAGCTCATGGGGCTGCAAGGAACGGGTGGTTCAACGTCGACCCCTGACAGTTATGAAAAATTACGTATTGCTGGTGCCATGGCCAGGGAAACTTTAAAATTAGCTGCGAGTAAAAAATTTAAAACCCCTGTTGATCAGTTAAAAACGAGAAAAGCGGCTGTTATATTTCCGGGTGGAAAGACGTTGAATTATACCGAGCTTGCTGCCGATGCCGCTTTAATTTCCCCTGTTCAAGATGTAGAGCTTCGAGACCCAAGTGAATGGCGTCTGATCGGTAAACCTATGAAGAGGGTGGATATTGTTGAGAAATCAACTGGCATACTTAAATACGGTATCGACCAAGTTCAAAAAGATATGGTCTATGCAACAGTTAAGGTGAACCCAAGGCAGGGCGGCGACCTTAAGAGTTATGATGCGACTACAGCTAAAACAATGCCGGGTGTGAAAAAAATTCTACCTGTAACAAATGGAGTTGCTGTTATTGCAACGAACACTTGGTATGCCATGCAGGCTGTTGAAGAAATTGACTTTGAGTGGGGAGCAGCTCCTTACCCTGCTGAGCAAAAAGATCATTGGGACAGAATTTCCAAGTCTTTTGTTGAGGAAAAGCTTGATAGTGAATGGCGTAATGATGGTGATGTTGAGACTGCTTTACGTGTTGGGAAGGTTGTTACAGCTGAATATCGTTCTCCTTATGTTGCTCATGCCCCTCTTGAGCCTTTGAATGCGGTTATACGAGTTACAGATGATACTGTTGAATTGTGGAGCGGGCATCAAATGCCACGTATGCTGCAACGAATTGTTGGGAATGTGACTGGTCATGATGCAAGCCAGGTTATTTTTCACAATCTTTATATGGGTGGAAGTTTTGGTCATAGGTTAGAAATGGAACACCTTAAATTAGTGGCTGAGATTGGCAAACAAATGCGCGGTGTGCCAGTTAAACTGACTTATAGCCGTGAGGAAGATTTTGCTCATGACTTTCCTCGCCATATCGCTATGGGGCGTGGGCAAGGAACTGTTCAAGATGGGAAGGTTGAAGCGATTGACCTGGAGATTGCAGCTCCTTCGGTGATTAATTCTCAAATGGGACGAGCTGGCTTGACTATACCTGGGCCTGATGCACAAATTGCGGCTGGGTCCTGGAATAACCCTTATAAGTTACCGAACTATCGCATGCGGGCTTACCGTGTAGATGAGCTTGCTCCTGTTTCTTCTTGGCGCTCAGTTGGGTCAGCTGGCGCGGGCTTTATCTTTGATAGTTTCCTAGATGAACTAATCCATGAAGCTGGCGCTGACCCTATGGTTGAACGCATTCGCCTAATGGGAGATGAAGTCTCTAAGGCTGTATTGGAAACAGTAGCTGAGATGTGTTCCTGGGGGCAATCATTACCCAAGAACAAGGGACGCGGCGTTGCCTTTGTTGAAAGCTTTGGAGTGCCGGTTGCTGAAGTTGTTGAAGTAACGAACACTAATGATGGGATCAAAATTGATAAAGTGTGGATTGCTTGTGATGTGGGTAAAATCATTGACCCTGTGAACTTTGAGAACCTTGTGCAAGGTGGTGTTATTTTTGGGCTTGGACATGCGATGAATTGTGAAATCACATATTCTGATGGCATGGCTGAACAATCAAATTATGATAGTTTTGAAGCTATGCGTTTGTCTCAATGTCCTGAAATATTTGTTAAAGGTTTGGAGAATGGAGCGAAGGTTCGCGGCATAGGAGAACCCCCTGTTCCCCCGGCTGCTCCGGCTTTGGCCAACGCTATTTTTGCAGCAACGGGTAAACGGTTGCGAGAAATGCCGTTTAGCAAGCATATTGATTTTGTTTAGAAGAATTTTTGGTATTTTTTCTCAACCATCGATGATCTCTTCTAAACGCTCATACTCATTGTCTCTGTATTTGTCTATGAGACTTGTGATTTCGTCTGTGCTGACATTTAGTGATGAAAGTATGATGCTGCCGAGTTGAAGACTGGATTCTGCTGCTTCAGATACAATGGCGGTAGCACCAACTGTTTCTAGGTGCCTAATATGCTTTCTATCTCTTGCTCTTACATAAATTGGCAGCTCTTTATACTGTGCTCTTAAAGCTGCGACTGTTCGGCTGGCTGTTGCTTGCTCATCAAGAGTGATAACGACACTTGTTGCTTTGGATACGCCTGCTGCTTCCAGTACTTTTATTTGACTGGCGTCACCATAATAAACTTGCATGGTTTTGCTTCGACATTTTTTAATACGGTTTTGATCAAGGTCGAGTGCAACGTAAGAATAGCCTGCATCAGACACAACTTTTGCAACGGTTTGACCAACACGCCCAAAGCCAGCGATGAGGATGTGATTGTTGAGAGTTTGTATTTCTTCATCAATTGGGGTTGGTTCCTCGTTCGATTTTTTGTCTATAAGGCTTGATAGTTTATTTCCGACAAAAAACATCAGCGGGGTCAACAGCATTGTGATGGCGATTACGGCTAGCAAGATTTGCGTTATATGAGGTGAGATGATCTTTAGAGCCATCGCTGCGCCGAATAATACAAAACCAAATTCCCCTCCTTGTGAGAGGGCAAACCCAGTTCTGATTGATGTGCTAAGGGACATTTGAAATATCCTGCATAGGAAGGTAATGATCATCATTTTTCCAACGAGTAGGCTTATAACAATTAAGGCGATAGTTCCGAGATTATTTATAATGAAGAAAACATCAATTAACATTCCAATGGTCATGAAAAAGAGACCAAGGAGAATGCCTCTAAAGGGTTTTATATCTGCTTCTATTTGATGTTTGTATTCTGTTTCAGCCAAGAGTACGCCAGCTAAAAGCGCGCCAAGTTCCATAGAGAGGCCTGCTTGTGACATGGCCCACCCCATTCCAAGTACGATGAGTAATGTTGTTGAGACAAAGAGTTCGGCATTTCTCGTTGCGGCTATGATATGGAATAATGGCCTTAAAAAGAAGCGACCAAAACCAATGATGAGTAGAAGAGCGATGCCACCTTTTAGAGCTGACATGCTGAAAGCTTCTAAGAAGGATGTTTCGTTTGAGCCAAGTAAAGTGACGAGAAGGAGCAGGGGAACTACTGCTAAATCTTGAAGAAGGAGAATTGAAAAGGTTGATAGTCCATATGGTGTTGCTCTCTCACTACGCTCGGTTAAGAGTTGTAATACGAAGGCTGTTGATGAGAGAGCCAATCCGCCACCGATAATTGTTGCCGCATTTATATTTAGCCCCAAAGCCCAAGCTATGCTTCCAATTATTAACCCAGTTATGATGACCTGAAGTGAGCCAAGTCCAAATACTTTTCGGCCTAAGGTTCTTAATCGTTCTATGGAGAGTTCTAGGCCGATCATAAATAGAAGAAATACGACACCAAATTCTGCAAATTTGCGCGAGGCCTCTGTATCTTCAATGATTGCGAGACTGTGGGGGCCTATTATGAGGCCGGCAGTGAGGTACCCAAGGATTGGGCTTAAGCCTAGCCGGCGAAAAATGGGAACAGCGATCACTGCAGCTGATAAGAAAATCAAGACATCAAAAAGATCATTTGAATGGTGCACGCTTTGCTCTTCAACCTCTTATTGTCATGGCTTACTGTTTGTTTTTGACATGATATCAGAGATATATCTTTTCTATTTATTTTTTTCTTGATGTAAATCAAAATAAAAAAATAGATGACAGCGCAGTTTAGGGTTAGCGAACAAATTCACCTTCGAATTTATTGACAACATATTTTACTCCATACTTATTGAAGATTTTTTGGAACGTACCGTCGTCAATCATTTCATTGATTATGTCATTGAAATCTCGCACGGTCATTTGATCGGAACGGCGAAGACCAAAGGCATAATCATATTCATAAGTATCAGAAAGAATTTTGCTGGATACCGTGCTGAACTTGAACCCAGGATTGTTTTTTTGAAACCACCCAAGGCCTATATTATTTACTAGGGCAACATCAACTTTATTGTTTTTTAAAGCGTTTAATCTTTTTTCATCTGTACTATAGCCGACGAAAATATTCGCTTTGCTTTTTCTTCGTAGTACATCATGTACGAGTGAGCCATTATCTACAGCAACTCGTTTTTTTTTAAAATCTGCAATGGTTTTAAGTTCTAGGCCCGGCCGTGTGGCTAGCAATAATTCGACTTTAAAAAATGGAACAGTTTTCTTTAGGTATTTGTTTGTTGCTTCACCTTTAATACGACCAATTCCGATAAAGGCATCGCATTTAGTATATTTGGCATGGTAGCGATAGCTGAGCCAATTTATCTTAAGTTCAACTTTTAGATTTTTAGCAATAGCCTTACCTATTTCTATCTGAATACCCGGTAACTTTGTCTGTTGCTGTGCTATTAAATCAGAAAGGGGCATAGCGCGCGGCGAC
Organism: Hyphomicrobiales bacterium; assembly: GCA_021775385.1. Lineage (GTDB taxonomy): Bacteria > Pseudomonadota > Alphaproteobacteria > Rhizobiales > HXMU1428-3 > HXMU1428-3. The sequence goes on from JAJFHW010000366.1 coordinate 5,896, forward strand.
ACGCAAATTTCGAAACTCCCTTTCTTAGCAATGTTTCGCATGGTTTCAGCTTTTAAAGGGGTAGTAAGTGAAGGAAATATCAATGACAAAACCATCAGGAATAAGGTTGCAACTAAAGTCGATTGGTACTTATAAAAATTTACAATGATGTTTTTCATTTTAATTCCTCTAGGGGCAGATAACTAGGTGTGAATTAGTTATAATTTTGAAATCGAGATTTGATTCATGTTTTGCGTTATCTGTTAGTGCTGCTTTATTTCGTATTTGACTCCATAATGTTCGAATATCTTTTTTAACGAGCCATCGTTGATCATTTCCGTGATGTGATTATTAAAAATTTGAACGGTAGATTGATCGGCTTTATGGAGTCCTAATGTATAGCTGTACTCAGAAATTTGAGCCACGATTTTAGTTGATATGGTTATTGGTTTAAACGACGGATGGTTTTTTTTATACCAACCTAAATTTATCGATGTTACGAGTGCTACATCGACATCGCCCTTTATGAGGGCATCAAGTTTTTTGTTATCCTCAAGGTAGCTAACGAGTAATTTTGCACCGCTGTTTTTATTACGCAGAATATCCTGAACAGCACTGCCTGTGTGTGCTGCGACGCGTAATCCTTTAAAACTTTTTATAGATTTTAAATTGTAATCTTTTAGGGAAACAAAAAATTTCTTCACCCGAACATAGGAGATTGATTTTTTAAGAAACGGATGCGGGGGATCATTTTTAGTAATTGATGGTATGCCCATAAACACATCACATTTTACTTGCTCAGGTCGAAAGAAAAAATCAATCCATTTGAATTTTATTGAAACGTTAATTTTTTTTGCGAGAGAGTTCGCAAAGTCAATATGGATACCTGGGTATTTGGGGGTTTCAATAATGTTGATAACATCAGATAATGGTTCTGCGCGTGGAGAGGCGCAAACAATTAGTTCTCGCGCTTCCTTTATGTAAGCAATAGTTTCGGCAGAAGATGATTTTGTACCAAAAGCAAGTGTAGAAGCCAGAATGGTTACTAACAAAAAAAGGTGAAAAATATTTTTCTTGTAAGTCATATTCCTCCCTTTTTCGTTTATTCAGAGCAGTGAGGTAAATTCTTTAAACTCAAAATAAAAGCAACGAGTTCCCAACGTTCTTTTTCACTTATTGATACTTTCCAAGATGGCATAACTTTGCTACCTGTTCGGCGGCCTTCAGCAATAATTGCAAACAAATACTCCGGTGTATGTTCTACCTGACATTGTAAGGGTACCTCACCAGCAGATCCTTTGTCCCCATGGCAATAAGCTGCACAGGTTTGAGCAAAACGTAGTTCGCCATTTTTTTCAGATTGAGGGTCAGCTAAAATTTTATCTCTCAGAGCGTCACCAGTTAGCTTTTCTTCGACCACCAATTGTTTCTTTTTATTGGCATCATTGCCGAGGGCTCTTTTTTCAGGGTCTTCATTG
>JAJFHW010000367.1 GCA_021775385.1 Hyphomicrobiales bacterium
CTTCCTTACGGTACTCTGTCGGACCGTTACCTAAACCATCGAATTTAAAACCTTCTAGAGCTTCACCAACACCACATGGGTTGAATGTACCTGAACGCTCACAAGCATCAGCATAGAGCAATGTTTGTACATAGCATGTGTGTGCAGCCTGAGATGGAGGGAAGCCATACTTCTCACCAAATGACTTAACAAATGCTTTTGAGCCAGCGTCAGATAATGACCAATGCCAGTTTGTTGAACCAAAGATACCCTTAACGTTTTTACCAGCACCACGTGCCATCAAACGAGAATAAAGAGGCACAACAATCTCAAAGTTCTTACCATTAACTTCTTTGTCACGAAGACCAAACTGAACAGCAGAAGTAAGAGAGTTGATCATGTTACCACCATAGTGGTTCAACACTAGGATATCGGCACCAGAGTTCAACACAGGAGCAACATATGAAGAGAAGTCAGTCGTAGCTAGTGGTGTAAGAACATTCTTAACTGTCTTCCAGCCCTTAGCTTCAGTCGCAGCAGCAATAGAAGCTTGTTGCGTCCAACCCCATGTATAGTCAGCTGTTAGGTGATAAGCTTTACGATCCTTGCCGTATTTCTTCTCAAGCACAGGAGCAAGAGCCGCAGCAGACATATGACCATTAAAGAAATGACGGAAACCGTTCGCTTTCTTATCTTTACCAGTCGTGTCATTTGAGTGTGTCAAACCAGCCATAAAGATAACGCCAGCTTCTTGACAAAGACCTTGCACAGCAATCGCCACACCAGATGAAGAACCACCAGTAATCATAACTGCGCCGTCTTTTTCAATCATAGACTTCGCAGAAGCACGTGCAGCATCAGACTTAGTCTGAGTGTCACCCGTTACATACTTAACTTTTTTACCAAGGATACCATTACCCTTCAGCGCTTTAGATGAAAAAGTCTTCATCATGCCTGCGTCACCACCACCATTTAGGTGTTCAACAGCCAATTTATAAGCACGAAGCTCGTCAGCACCTTCATCAGCATACGGCCCAGATTGAGGCACGTTAAAACCAAGTGTGACCGTGCCACCCTTTGGTTCATTCGTAAAAGCTGATGCAGAACTAGTAAAAATTGTAGGCATTGATAAGCCAGCACCAACAACGGCACCTGACTTCAACACACCACGACGAGTGAGTTGTTTTGACATAGATTTCCTCCCAGAATTCTTGTGTATATGGATGAACGGAACGTCTTAATGCGTCTTAATCCATCAATGTCATTAGACAATACTAAAGTAGACCACGCAGTAAAGAATGCAATAAATATTTGTTTTAATTGCACTTTTTTGTAAATTATTATAATTTGCCTTTTCCGTAATTGTAAATTAATTTACACACTGAGCTTTAACACCTTAAAAACTAAGGAAAAAAGAAATGTCACGCACCCTCATCGGAACAAGAATTCGTGAACGACGCCGGGCTAAGAAAAAAAGTCAGACAGGTCTTGCACAAGAAGTCGGCATTTCAGCATCCTACCTAAATCTAATCGAACACAATAGACGAGGAATCGCAGGTAAGACATTGCTAGCAATCGCAAAATCACTTGAAATAAATCCAAGAGATTTAACAGAAGGTGCGGATCAAGGCTTAATTGACAAAGTCAAAGAGGCAATCGCTAAGAATAGACACATCCCCTCTGAAGTTGATCGCTTAGAAGAATTCATTGGGCGATTCCCTGGCTTCGCACGCCTCATTGAACGCCTGTTTGATCTTCAGCAAGAACAGAATCAAAACCTACAAGCTCTTTCAGATAAAATGAATAGCGATCCATTTTTTGCTGAAGCCATTCACCTCATGCTCTCAAATATAACAACCATCCGTTCAACAGCCGATATCCTCCAAAAAAATCCACTCATTGAGGAAAAGTTACATTCAAAATTTCTGTCCAATCTACTAAAAGAAAGCGAACGCCTCTCCCAAACCGCCAGCGGCATACTCGAACATTTTGAACAAACACATTCCCAGCAAGATAAACTAGCAGATCAAACAACCTTAGATACGTTCCTTGAAAGCAATGATTTTCATTTAGATATTTTAGAAACAGGAGCCGCATCGCCAGAAGAGATTATTGAAGAGCTCGCGATTGAAACTGAAGAACAAAAGAATGCATTGGTTATCTTAAAAGGGTATGAAACCATGGCTAAAGCCCTTCCCTTACAAAAATTCTTGAATAAAGCTGTGCAGTTAAAATTCGCACCACTAGAACTCGCCGCTTATTTTAAAACTGACTTAAGAAGCATTTTCTACCGCTTGGCTCATCTACCCGAACAAAACAATTTACCAAAATGGGGGTTACTCGAATGCGATGGATCTGGCGCAGTTCTTTATCGAAAACAATTAACCACACTAAGCTTACCGCGTTTTGGTAGCGCCTGCCCATTGTGGCCCATTTACAGAAGTTTTAGCCAGCCAATGCAACCAATCTGTGCATTACTAGACATGCCAACAGGCGAAAGGTTCCTCACATACGCTGTTGCCCAGTTCAATGACCTTGGTACAATCGGTGTACCAGGCACATTAAAAGCCTCAATGGTCATCACACAAGATTACGACCAACTCATCGCCAAGACAGCACTCACTTCATTACCCCAACTCTCTGTCGGGCTCCAATGCTCTGTCTGTCCTAAGAAAGAGTGCACCGCTAGGCGCGCAACCTACATCCTCGGCTAAAGTCATAAAACTTTTCAAAATTATTAAAGTGCGACAATATATTCATGTTTAACCATAACTATACGTTCGGGTAATTTTTAAAAAGAATAACACTTGCCTCAAAATCAAATCTAGTTAAGCTAAAGAACATGCTTTGGGAGGAGCTTGTGTCAAAATCTGTTCTAATTATAGAGGATGAGCCTTTTATTCTTGAAGCTCTTTCCTTTCTTCTTGAAAGAGAAGGTTATGCATTATCATCTTTCTCGGATGGTGAGGGGTGCATTGATTATATCAAAAAAATCAAACCCGACTTAATCATTCTCGACATGATGCTCCCCAATATTAGCGGCATGCAAATTTTAGAAAATTTACGAAGCTCACAAGAATATCAATCACTCCCCGTTTTAATGCTAACGGCAAAGGGCCAAAGAAAAGACAGACAAGCCGCCGAAAATGCAGGCGCAAGTCTATTTATGACAAAGCCTTTTTCAAATGATGAAATCATAGCCAACGTCCACAAACTATTAAGCTGAGGCTCACACTGAATATGAGCAAACCGTCCTCCTCCATAAATAAGAAAAGAGCTAAAAGAAAAATCAAGGAGTTGGCCTTTATACTCCCAGCGCTTGGCGTCTTCTTCTTCTTAACTCCATTCATCAACACCATCATCACATCAGACACATCAACAGATATAAGAGAATTATTATATTATATTTTTGGAGCGTGGGCTCTATTGATACTAGGAGCATATAGTCTCTCACGCAAATTAACGAATGAAGGTGACAAAGAATAATGCTCTCATTCAATTTACTTGTAAGTATATGTATTATTTATGTAATTTTCTTATTTGGCGTCGCGGCATTTGCAGAACGTCAAGCTGAAAAAAATAAATTATCATTCCTTACATCACCTATAGTCTACACCCTTTCAATATCAGTATATTGCACAGCTTGGACATTTTACGGAGCTGTTGGCTATGCCGCTCAAAATGGTTTGGAATTCCTCACCATTTATCTCGGCCCCACTCTTCTCTTTATTGGCTGGTGGTGGCTATTACGCAAACTAGTGCATATCGGGCGTAAACAACGCATCACTTCAATCGCAGATTTAATTTCATCAAGATACGGAAAAAGCAATTCACTTGGTGTTATAGTAACCTTATTGGCAGTCGTTGGTTCAACTCCCTACATCGCCCTCCAACTCCAATCTTTAACACTAAGTTTTGCGGTCTTTACTTCAAATTCAGCTAATAGTGCTTCACCTGCAATAACGGCCCTCTTTACAGCAGCTGGACTAGCCGTATTTACAATTGTATTCGGCACAAGAAACCTCGACGCCAACGAACAACATCATGGCGTTGTCACAGCCATCGCTGTAGAAGCCATTGTCAAGCTAGTTGCCCTTGTAACCGTCGGCATCTTTGTTGTGTGGGGAGTTGCTGATGGCCCAAGTGATATCATGACAAGGATCTCTGAAAAGCTCCCACAAAACGAAGCCCTCTTTACTCCCAGATGGGTCACACTTATTTTTCTCTCAGGTACTGCGATCATTTGCCTGCCCCGTATGTTCCAAGTGGTCGTTGTTGAAAACTCAGCAGAAAAACATTTAGCCACTGCAAGTTGGGCCTTTCCTCTCTACATGCTTTTAATGTGTTTATTTGTTCTGCCCATAGCTGTGGCCGGTCTCGATATTCTACCCGAAGGCTCCAACCCCGACCTCTTCGTTCTCACAGTTCCATTAGCAGTAGGACAAGAAGAACTTGCAGCACTTGCATTCTTAGGTGGGTTTTCTTCAGCTACTTCAATGGTCATCGTGGCAGCCATCGCTCTTTCAACCATGGTCTCAAATCATATCGTCTTACCACTTTGGCTCTATGTCGCTCAAAGCCGCAATCCAGAAAGTGATGATGTCCGCTCAGTCCTCTTAAGAAGCCGGCGTATAAGCATTGCCGGCATCCTAGGCCTTGGCTACCTCTATTATATATTTACAGGTGGAACAACAGCCTTAGCATCAATTGGCCTAATCGCATTCGTAGGTGTCGCACAAATTTTACCAGTTCTCTTGGGGGGACTCTTTTGGAGCAACGCCACCAAATCAGGAGCCATTGTCGGTCTCATCTCGGGTTTCATCCTCTGGATTTACACCTTATTCTTACCAAGTTTCGACGGCGGCTTTATCCTCACAAAAGATGTATTAAACAATGGTCTATTTGGCCTCAACGCCTTACGACCACAAGCCCTATTTGGTTTAAACATTGATGACCCATTAATCCATGCGGTCTTCTGGTCGCTTTCAATCAACACAATAAGCTTTATTACAATCTCTCTGCTAACAACTCAAAAATCTCTCGAACAATTACAAGCCGTCCAGTTCATCAACGTCTTTGAGCATACTTCAAGCAATCGAACTTCAAGACAAATAGCAACACCAGAAGATCTTTTTATTCTGTCTCAAAGGATTTTAGGAAGACAAGAAACCACAAAATTGTTCAATAATATCGCAGAAGCACAAGGGAAAAAAAGTGGCCTGCCAGATCCAACCGGAGCTTTCATCGAAACCTTAGAAAAAGAATTCTCCGGCTCCGTTGGTGCAGCAACAGCTCATGCGATGATTGGTCAAATCACTGGCAGCGATTCCGTTTCTGTAGAAGAGCTCATTGCAGTCGCTGATGAAACAGCGCAAATCATGGAATACTCCGCCCGTTTAGAGCGCCAATCAAAAGAACTTTCAAAAACAGCCAATGAATTACGTAAAGCCAATGAAAAACTAACCCAATTAAGCCAACAAAAAGATGACTTTCTAAGCCAAGTTAGTCATGAATTACGAACTCCTATGACCAGTATCAGGTCATTCTCAGAAATCTTGAAAAATGAAGAGACAATTGATAGCGAAAAACTAAATCACTTCTCATCAATCATTAATGATGAAAGCAAACGCCTCACAAGACTTTTAGATGAAATACTTGATTTAAGCTTTCTTGAAAGTGGTCGCATCAAACTCAACCTCGTACCAACAACCTTATCTGACATACTAGATAAAGCAATTTCCGCCACTCAACAGATAGCTGAAGAAAAAGATGCGCTTATTATTTCAGAACCAAAAGCCCAAAACATTCAACTCATCACAGATCCTGATCGCTTGTCACAGGTCTTCATAAATTTAATTACCAACTCAATTAAATATACCAACACCAGAAAACCAGAGATCAAAATCAATTGCATCGATCATGAGCATTACTTAGATATCTCAGTACTAGATAATGGCCCAGGTATTCCAGAAACTGAACAAGAACTAATCTTTGAAAAATTTTCTCGCCTAAATACCAAACCAGCAACAGGTGGTGTCGGCCTAGGTTTACCCATCAGCCTAGAAATCATGCAAAACCTCGGAGGCGAACTAAGATGTCTTTCAGTATTAAGCGGTGCCGAATTCAGAGTAAATCTACCTAAATACCCAATCGTTGATAATAACTAAAATATTATACTTAGAAAAAAATCATAATTTCGGCACGGACATTGCCATAGAAACGTGAATATACAGTAAATTCTATTGTATTGGATCATTATAAAACAAGTAAAAAACAGGGAAATCTTACAATTACTATGGACAATGTCACTTTAAAAATAATCGCAGCTTTAGCTATTTGTTTTTCACTATATTCTTTTATATCTCCAGATAGTCCAAAATTATACAGTCAACAACAACTATCAGCTCACTATGTAAACAAAAGTTTTAAATTAAAGACAGCAAATTTACTCTATAA
>JAJFHW010000368.1 GCA_021775385.1 Hyphomicrobiales bacterium
AGTCCGTTTGTTTGCGTTAGGAACTGATGTGCAAAAATGGCGGCAAGTGCTTTTTGTTTCTCAGCTTGGGGTTCGCTTGCTTTTTCTGCATTGAGTGCGCCTTTGATTAAATAGCTGCCTCCTAAGCAAAGACCTAAAAGACGTAATAAAGGGGTTGCGGCATAATGCAGAGTTGAAGGTGTGTTATTTCCTTCAGCTTTGAATTCTGTTTCTAAGAATTGAACGGTCTCAGTTAAATCATTTAACGCGGTGCTTAAATATGAGCTAAGCTGGTTTTGAAGATCCGTTGTTTCATTTGAGGCTTGTTGTATTTCGTGCATTTCTTTCATGAAGCTTTTTAAGGTTTTGCCGCCATCCATAGAGATTTTACGGAATAAGAGGTCTAGAGCTTGAATGCCGTTTGTACCTTCATAGATGGGCAAAATGCGGGCATCGCGCATATGTTGGGCTGCTCCCGTTTCTTCGACATACCCCATGCCGCCATGAATCTGAATGCCAATTGAGGTAGTTTCCACAGCACAATCAGTTGAGAAGGCTTTGGCGATGGGGGTAAGGAATGCAGCTTTCTCAGCTGCTTCTTTTTTCTCTTCCTGGCTTGCTGCGCGCTCTGATATGTCGATATATTTTGCTGTCATCAAGCAGATGGTTCTTGAGGCCATTGTCATGGCTTTCATGTGGCTGATGTTGCGGCGAACATCTGGGTGTTTGATGATCGGATCGCTAGACCCTCTCGGGCTGCCGATTGCTGGACCTTGGGTTCGCTCATTTGCATAGTTTATAGCTGCTTGGGTGCTGCGCTCCATAATGGCGACGCCTTGTGTGCCGACAGAGATTCGGGCTAAATTCATCATTGTAAACATGGCATGAAGGCCGCGGTTTTCTTCGCCGACAAGATAACCGGTTGCGCCTTCATTATCGCCAAAACTCATTGTGCAGGTAGGGGAGGCGTGGATGCCTAATTTATGCTCGAGACCGGAGCAGATGAGATCATTTCTTTTTCCTGGGGCACCGTTTGCATCAAGAGTAAATTTAGGAACGAGAAAGAGTGAAATACCTTTGGTGCCTTCAGGTGCATCTGGTAAGCGAGCCAACACGAGATGGATGATGTTTTCGGTGAGGTTATGCTCTCCGTAAGTGATGAAGATTTTTGTTCCCTTAATGGCGTATGTGCCATCGCCATTTGGAATGGCCTTTGTGCGAACGGCTGACAGATCGGATCCGGCCTGGGCTTCGGTTAAGTTCATGGTGCCGGTCCATTCGCCGCTGACCATTTTTTCTAGGTAATTTTGTTTTAGTTCATCACTTGCGTGATCTGCAATTGCATCGACGGCACCTTGAGTGAGGAGAGGGCAGAGGCCAAAGGCCAGGTTTGAGCTGTTCCAAAATTCACTAACTGCTTGTGATAAAAGATGAGGGAGGTTTTGTCCGCCATATTCTTCGGGAGCGGTGAGGGCTGCCCAGCCTGCGTCTTTCCATTGAGTGTAGGCATCTTGCCAGCCATCTGGTGTTGTGAGCTTTCCATTTTCCAGTGTGCAGCCTTGTTGGTCTCCACTATGGTTAAGAGGGGCAAGTTGGTCAGCTGCGAATTTGCCTGCTTCATCTAAAATGGCGCTCACAAGATCAGAATCGAGTGTTGGAGCGAAGCCATCATTGATGAATTGGTCAATGTCTGCAATGTGTGTGAGAATGTGCTGAACATCTTCTAGAGGTGCTTGATAGCTCATTTATGGCGGTTCCCTTCTAAGTAATGCTATCAGATTTATCAAAATGTTGTTTAATCTGATTAATGATAGTTTTTATTGAGTTTATAATCTCGAGCTATTAATTATATTTGTTCTGCGCTTTAATGCACTCTACTAATTAGGCGGAGAGGGCCAGGAAATATGATTTATTTTTTTAGGCTTCTTACCTCTCTTATAGGTGTGGGTAAAAGCACCCTGAATTTTGCTTTGTGAAATTTAAGAAACTGATATTAATTATTCATTTCCTAGGAGCAAGATTAGGTATATTTGATATTCCAAGTGTCTAATTCTTTCTTCATTAACAATGCAAGTGTTGCCTGATTGTGTTTTGATTGTTTCCAATTGTAATATTGGACTTTTTTAATTGGAGACTTTTTGTTTGTCTTTTTCTCAAATTCTAAGTGACGATATCGCTAAAGCTGCTGAAATTTTAGTTTCTGGCGGGCTTGTGGCGTTGCCAACAGAGACGGTTTATGGGCTTGGTGCTGATGCGCGGCAAGATAAAGCTGTTCAGCGAATTTTTGAAGTTAAAGGGCGCCCGAATTTTAATCCTTTGATTGTGCATGTGCCAGGGCTTGATTTGGCGCAAGAGATTGGTGCGTTCGATGAACTCTCAACACAGTTGGCTGAAAAGTTCTGGCCAGGGCCTTTGACGATTGTTGTGCCATTAAAAAAGAGTGCTGGAATTTCAGAAACTGTGACAGCTGGACTTTCAACGATTGCTTTGAGAGCGCCGGACCATGACCTATCTCAAGAGCTTTTAACGACTAGCGGTGTGGCGTTGGCGGCACCAAGTGCGAATAGTTCTGGACGATTGAGCCCGACAACTGCTGAGCACGTGCGGCAAGATTTAGGTGAAAAAATTGATTTTATTCTTGATGGTGGGGAAACGAAACGTGGTCTTGAATCCACGATTGTGAAAGTTGAATTTGATGAAAAATTAGGGCAGCCGATTTTGGTTTTGTTGCGCTCTGGGCCAGTGACGGCAGATGAACTTGAGGAGGCTCTAGGGGTGAAGGTAGTATGCCCGGATGTGGCTATTGATGAGACGGAATTAATAGAAAAAAACGGTGGTTCTTCTTCTTCTCCAGATGCGCTTCCTCCTTCCCCTGCTGTGGCACTTCCTATTGCACCGGGGGCTTTGCTTCGTCACTATGCGCCAAAGACGTCTGTTCGATTAGAGGCGATCGAGGTTTGCTCTGGTGAAGGTTTGCTTGGGTTTGGACAGGAAGATGAAGGCGTTAGAGGTGATATGCCTTTTTTCAACCTGAGTGAAACTGGAGATTTAGATGAAGCGGCTGCGCGGCTTTTTGCAGGCTTGCATTGGATGGATAAACAAGGTGTTAGTGTGATTGCGGTTCGACCTATTCCATTTGAGGGGATTGGGGTTGCGATAAATGACAGGCTTCGGCGGGCGGCGAATTCTTCTTAAAGGTGTTTTGTTTTTTTAGTTTATGAAAGAAAAATGATGACTGTAGATCATAATAAAACACAGCCTTATAAAACGCAGGCCCTTAGCGATGAATTACTTGGTCAATTCGCGTCGTTGGTCGGCGAGCGTTATGCTCTTTTTCAGGAAGATGAAAAGGCTAAATTTTTGGTTGAGTGGCGGGATAAATATGAAGGTAAATCTCCGCTTATATTACTACCTGGCTCTGTTGAGGAAGTTTCTTCAATTGTTAAATTAGCGGCTAAGACGAAAACAGCACTTGTGCCTCAAGGGGGGAATACAGGATTGGTTGGTGGGCAATTGCCAGACCAACAAAATCAGCAAATCGTTGTTTCATTAAATCGACTGAATGAAATTCACTCGGTTAGTCCTGCGAGTAACTCTATGGTGGTTGGTGCCGGTGTGACTTTGCTTGAAGCGCAACCAGCGGCAGAGAGCCATGAACGATTGTTTCCTTTGAGTTTGGCGTCTGAGGGGAGTTGTCAGGTTGGGGGGAATATCTCAACTAATGCGGGGGGTATTCAGGTTTTAAAATATGGCATGATGCGTGATTTGGTGCTGGGGCTTGAAGTTGTTTTGCCATCTGGTGAAATTTGGCAGGGGCTGAATGATTTGCGCAAGGACAATACTGGCTATGATTTGAAACATCTGTTCATGGGAGCTGAGGGCACTCTTGGAATTATCACCGGTGCTACTTTGAAACTGTTTCCCAGACCTGTTGAGCGGCAAGTTGGCTTTGTTGGGTGTGCAAGTCTTGAGCAGCTTTCAGAATTTTTTAATTATATGAGCGGCGAGACGGGTAGTTTTCTTGCCGCATTTGAAATGATTTGCCGGACGGGTATTGAATTTGTTCTCAAGCATGGTTCTCAAAAAGCAGAGCCACTAGATGAGGCTTTCCCCTGGTATGGCTT
>JAJFHW010000369.1 GCA_021775385.1 Hyphomicrobiales bacterium
GATATAAAATCGCAGGGCTTCACCAACATCCAAATTTTTTCCAGTTACTTGTACGGACATATATTATTACCCTTCTTTTGTTTTCACATTCTTACAGTCTTGGTCAGAACAGTCTTGGTCAAAATAATCTCTGCCAGAGCAGTCTCAGTCAGTCACGACATGAATTCTGACCATGGAAAACGGGCTCGAACATAAATGAAATAAACAACATTTTCGAGCTTAAGTTGAAAAAATCACTTTCTAGCATTTACAAAAATAAAATTGCCACAAGATCAGGTCTCTCCAGCCATATCCATAAAGTATAGTATAGCAGCAATTGGGCAAAAATGTCGTAAAACTTAGCAAATTCGGGGTGTTTTTTTGTCCAATAAAGGTGAAAATGGCCAGGAAGTATATTGAGGGTTAAATAAGTTTTTCCATTCTTATCAATAAGTTGCCGTAGCATTTTGATAAGTTAGGTCCAAGTCAATTGTAAAAAACGAACACATAAGTTGTAAAGGTTCGTTAAGTTCACTCGATAGATATTAAATATAAATTTAAGAAGGTCAATATGACTAATTACTTCCACCTAAAAGTAGTTCTGGTTTTGAGGTAGCGCGGTTGCTGGTAGGCAACTGAAGCGCAATCAAAAAAGCGCGGTTGCTGGTAGGCAACTGAAGCGCAATCAAAAAAGCGCGGTTGCTGGTAGGCAACTGAAGCGCAATCAGAAAAGCGCGGTTGCTATTTGCGGATGCTATGAGGGCATCTGGAGCACAGAAAAGGCATCTGGAGCACTAAAAAGCGACGGTTACCAGTAAGAAGATGTTTATAATGCCATTTGTTGAGCCATTTTCTTCTTCCGCCGGCGTTGTACAGAAGAAGGAATACCCATAGCTTCTCTGTATTTTGCAACAGTACGCCGTGCGATATCAATTCCTTTGTCTTTTAAACTAGTAACCAGCTTGTCATCAGAGAGAATAGCTTCAATCGTCTCAGCTTCAATCAATTGTTTTATATGATGTCTTACGGCTTCAGATGAAATCATGTCATCTGAATCTGAAGAGGAAATAGCTGAGGTAAAGAAATATTTAAGTTCAAATACACCACGTGTTGTGCCGATATATTTGTTAGATGTGACCCGGCTCACCGTAGATTCATGCATATCAATAGCATCGGCAACAGCCCGCAAGTTGAGGGGGCGCAAATGTTCTACACCATAACTAAAAAATGCGTCTTGCTGACGTACAATCTCTTCTGAAACCTTTAAAATCGTACGCGCACGCTGATCAAGACTTTTCACAAGCCAATTAGCTGTTTGAAAACAATCTTGAATATATTCTTTGTCTTTTGTGTTTTTGGCTGAGCCAGAAACGTTGGTATAATAGCTCTTATTGATCAGTACTTTAGGTAAAGTCTCGTTATTGAGCTCAATATGCCAGCTTCCATCATTCTTTTGCTGAACAAACACATCCGGTACAACGGATTGAACGGAAATAGATCCAAATTTTAAGCCTGGCTTAGGGTTAAGCATTTTTATCTCGGCAATCATGTCAGATAAATCTTCTTCATCGACATGGCAAGCTTTCTTAAGGCCAGTAAAATTATGCGCCGCAAGTAAGTGAATATTATCGAGAAGAGCCTCCATTGCGGGGTCAAAATGGTTGAGTTCAATGAGTTGAAGCCTCAAACATTCACTAAGATCTCGTGCAAATACACCTGTAGGCTCAAATTTTTGTAATTCTTTTAAAACAGTTGAAATGGTATCTATAGACGTCCCCATTTGCATAGAAACCGCTTCAAGAGAACCGCGCATATAACCTTGTTCGTCCACCATATCGATCATATGAGATGCTATAAGTCTTTGCTTAACATCGAGTTTTGATAAAGAAAGCTGATCTCTTAAATGATCATGCAATGTCGTTTCACAAGGAACAAAATTCTCAAGATTATAATCACTCCCGCCGCCACCTGTTGAGCTCACTGAGCTCGATTTGCTTGTTTTAACGGAGTTCCAGCCCTGATCTGCAAGACTTGTCCGATCAGATCCAGCTAAGTCAGGATACATATCATCTGCGGGCATATCCAAATTAGACGAAGGGTCTTCCTTCGTGTTATCTGCTGATTTCGAGAGCCATTCATCAGAAGAATCTCTGGTTTGAGGTTCAATGTTTTGAGGAGTAACATCAGGCTCATATGTAGCCTGAGGAACAGTATCTGCCTCTGGATCACGAGCTTCAAGCAACGGATTGCGCTCCATTTCCCCCTCAACAAACTCATTTAACTCAAGGTTTGAGAGTTGCAAAAGCTTAATAGCTTGTTGCAATTGAGGTGTCATCACAAGTGACTGAGATTGTCTAAGTTCTAGTCGGTGCGACAGAGCCATTTTAAAATAAAGTCCTCAAAAATCTTCGATAGGCAATATTCATACCAAAAGAGAATTTAGCGACGATTAAGAAGAAAGACAAACTTTTAATTAAATATCGATTATTTCAGATGATATGAGCTATTTGTAAGATAATTGTAGCACGAAATGAATTCGAAGCAAAAAGTCAGTACACGCATAATGATGAAAAATAAAAGAAAAGCTACAAAACTACCCAAACATATCGCCAAGGTAGACGCGCCGAACATCATCATTTGAGACAATTTCCTGCGGTGTTCCTTCAGTAAGCACACTGCCATCATGGATGATATAAGCTCGGTCAATCATCTCTAAAGTTTCACGCACATTATGATCGGTGATCAAAACGCCAATGCCGCGATCAGTCAAATGGCGAACCAGGTCACGAATATCACCGATCGCAATAGGATCAATACCGGCAAAGGGTTCATCAAGTAAGATATAAGACGGATCACTGGCCAATGCGCGCGCAATCTCACAACGCCGACGCTCACCGCCAGAGAGGGCGATAGACGGTGATTTCCTAAGCCGAGTGATGTTAAATTCATCAAGCAAGCTTTCAAGTTTCTCAAGACGCTTCTGTTTATTCTTTTGAGTAACTTCCAGAACAGCCATAATATTTTGCTCAACTGTCAGCCCTCTGAAGATAGAGGCTTCTTGTGGCAAATAACCAATACCAAGACGCGCCCGGCGATACATAGGAAGAGCTGTCACATCATATCCATCAATATGGATCATGCCTTCATCAGCCTTAACAAGGCCGGTAATCATGTAAAAGATAGTTGTTTTACCGGCACCATTTGGTCCAAGAAGCCCAACAGATTCCCCGCGCTGCACGCGAATACTGGCTTGTTTAACAACCTGGCGTTTTCCATAAGTTTTACAAACTTTGTTCGCTGTAAGCCACCCTGCTTGAGGGTGAGCTTCAATCCCATTTTGTTGCCCCGCAGCAAATTGAGGGGTGTTTTGAGCCTGAACAAGAGGTTGCTGTTGGCCAATCACTTGATTTTGTCCATAGGATTGTACAGGGGCTTGAATTGGGGCTTGAATTGGGGCTTGCACAGGGGTGTGAGATGAGGTGTGAGAAGGAGCTTGCTCATGAACCTGGTTCTGGAAACTAGGTGGCAATTGTTGACCTATGTTTTCTTGAAACCCTGGTTGAGGTGGCGGAGTAAACGAAGCATCGCCGTTCATACTTCCCGCTTCAAAGGGGTGCGTTCCTCTTTGTGCTTGTTGACGGTTAGCTCCATTGATCAATGGTGATTGTTCCCGAGGAACAGCAAATTCTGTCTCAACCTGCTTTTTTTTGCCCTTTGGCAACATAGATTTAAAGAAACCAATCATAACAGTGAGAACCACTTTCATTGATAAATATAGATGATTAGAAACTTTGTAATGACTTTTTGTCTCTAAATCAAAAAATATTCTCTAACAATTCCTTCCCCATAGTCGGAAAGGCAAGACTTATAAATTCTGAGGTTATAATTAAAATCGAAAATTACGGCAGGATTTTATTGATCGCTATTTAATTTTACGGTTTCTTCAATTTTTTGACAGCTTTAGGGCTAACGTCGATTTTCATTTGGACGCGTGCCCCTTTTTTAGTCGTTCCATCTTTATTATTATTCCGGTTTTCAAAGCGGCTCTGTCTGGTTTTTAGGTTCACAATAAGGCGGCCGCCTTTAAGTATATTACCTCCTTGGGTTAAAACAACTGTATCACCCAAGATAATTGTTTGTTTTGCAACATCAAATCGAGCCCACTCACTTGTGGCTGATTGTTTGTCTTTGGTGGTTATAAGAACTTTACCCTTGGCTTCTAGTTTTTTAACTTTGCCGTTTGCACCAGACTTTGCACCAGGTTTGGCATTGCCATCATAAAAAACCTCAAGAAATCGAGACCGTAAAATAAAATCACCCTGCTTAGCTTTCACATTACCACTGAAAAGAGCAGTTTTCTTTACATCATTGACCTTTAATTGATCCGCTTCAATATCTATCGGTTGGTTAGAGTCCCTTGAAAAGCCACCAAATTTATCTGCTAAAGACTGCGCAAAGACAGGAGATGCATTAAAACTGATTAATGAGAAAAAAACTAAGAAACACCAGATCAGCACAGCAAGGGAGTTAGCGATTGTCAAAACTCCTTTTTCTTTACAGTTTTCTTTATTGTATTTTTGAAAGTTGGAAGCTTGAGTTCTTTCAAAAAGTCTCAACATTTTGTTGTCCTTAATTGCATATTGGTGATCTTGAAAAACATCTAAACGCTGCATTGAGCGACGACTTTGAGTAATACAATTCATATCTTAATTGCTTGTTCGTTTCGGTGTTTTAATCAGCCGAACCTTAACACGGTCTTGAAACGTTACTATTTTATTCACGCCATCAATATGGATTGTATCAGCTCTGATAGTACTCGATTCCATTTGAACATACACGGGTCTATCTGAAGTAATTATCTGTTTTTTAAAGGTTATGTGAGCTGTTTCAAGTTCTGCAATCATCCCGTTTGGTGCTTTTATCTCTAAGTCACCTGAAAGCTGCAACACCTCTTTTTTTGTGTCAAAGACACCATTTTTAGCTTTGAGAAAAACAGTCCCATTCTTCGGGTGGTCAAGTTTGCCATCAATTGCATTCAAATGAATAACATAAGGAGAGTCTGATTTTTGCGTGGCAGTTGCAGCTGTTACCAAATAAGACCCAGCCTTTTTATCATGCCCCTCAAGACGAGGGTTTGTCATTTTTAATTCATCCTTATTGACGTCGATTTTTTCAACGCTTGCTTTTATGCCCTTGTATTCAAAAGAAAATTTTCCGGTAATGAAAAATGCAAGACAACAAACAAGTGATAATACAGGAAGCAGTCTGCGTAAGATAAAAACGGCGCGACTATGGCGCTGTGCTTGTAAAAAAGCTTGTTGCCTCTTTTTAGAAAGTTCTGAAACTTCATTATCTTGGCTCTGTCTTGGTAACTCACCATGTGGTGGCATACCAGATGAACCAGGTTGCTCCGAAGAAGAAAAAGACGATAAAATTTGTTGCATTATTCCTTGAGATTTTATTGTTTGAGATGTCATGAACGAGCCCAACCCATTTGCTGTCTTTTACTCGAAATATGGTAATCTCGAATTGAACTAAATCTCTTAATTTCGGTTAAAATAAATTTTAATCAACAGTGATTATTTCAGTCATAGGGAATCATATCACAAAAAGCTCAAATAAGTGAGTTTATCAAGATTACAAACTTGCAAAACAATATGATCACATTTGGACTTTGTTAAAAATATCTCAAATAACAAAAACAAAGAATTGTAAGGTTTAAAACAAAGCTTAAACGCGGTGCAAAGACTAAAAAGCAAGCTAAAGTCTTGATCTCTACGATTTAGATGCCTGAGCTATTATTTTAAGCCTGAGCTTTTTTAAGCCTGAACTTTTTAAGCCTGAACTTTTTAAGAATGTGCGAAAATATCACTTTCAGCCCATCCAGCTAAATCAAGTTCAGCTCGTGTTGGTAAAAATTCAAAGGCTTTATCAGCAATTTCAAAACGATTTTCACGTTTTAAGCGAACAATTAGAATCTCCATCAGTTGGTGAAGATATAATACATCAGAAGCTGCATACGCCGTCTGCGCGTCACTTAAAGTTTCCGCGCCCCAATCAGAGCTTTGTTGTTGCTTTGAAAGGTCAACAGAAATGAGTTCGCGTGTTAAATCTTTCAAACCATGCCGGTCCGTATAAGTTCTTGTTAGTTTTGAGGCAATTTTGGTGCAAAACACAGGAGCTGCCCAAATACCTAAATACTGATAGAGTGCAGCTAAATCAAAACGAGCAAAATGATAAATTTTAACGAGATTTGGGTCAGACAAAATGGCTTTTAAATTAGGTGCTGAATAATCAGCGCCATCAAATTGCACAAGATGAGCTGAGCCATCCCCCGAAGAGAGTTGCACAACACAAAGTCTGTCACGTAAAGGGTTTAAGCCAAGGGTCTCGCTATCGATCGCTACAGCTCCCTCGAAATGAAGGTCATCAGGCAAGTCATTTTTGTGCAAATGAATAGTCATAAAACATCCCGTATTCTCGATTTATCCGTTATATAATGAAACTCCTAGCACAAAACGAGTTTTTTGCCAGCAAGCAAAGCAATAATTTTATGAATAAACTCGTGTTTGCGACACTAGAAACGCTTCACAAATCACTTAACTCACTTTATTTTAGCCAAGATTCTTAAAGGAGCGATCAGATGAAAACTAAAGGTATCGTAACAATATTTGGAGGCTCGGGCTTCGTTGGTCGTCATTTAGTTGGCCAATTGAGCAAAGCAGGGTACCGCATTCGTGTCGCTGTTCGTCACCCTCAACTAGCTGGTTTTCTTCAACCACTCGGCGGTTTAAGTCAGATCGAATTCGTCAAAGCCAACATCCGAAACGAGAAGTCCATCATAGAAGCTGTTGAAGGCGCCGATTACGTTGTTAATCTGGTCGGAGTTTTAGCGCAATCAGGAAGACAAAATTTTAATTCTCTACATGTTCAAGGCGCTCGTTTAATCGCCATTGCCGCAAGAGAAGCTGGTGTTAAACAACTCGTGCAAATGTCTGCACTTGGCGCTGATGAAAAAAGCTCTTCTAAATATGCAAGAACAAAAGCACACGGTGAAGATGCCGTTTTAAATATGGAACCAAATGCCATCATTCTTCGCCCTTCAGTGGTCTTTGGGCCTGAAGATGGTTTCTTTAATCTTTTTGCTGGCATGATGTCCGTATTGCCCATCGTTCCCGTGTTTGGTTCAAAAACCAAATTTCAACCAATTTTTGTTGGAGATGTAGCAAGCGTCATTAAGGCTTCCCTTGAAGGGAAAGCAAAACAAGGCACAATTTATGAATTAGGCGGACCACAAATTGTTTCAATGAAAGAGGTTCATCAAAAGATCAAGTCAATAACAGGCATGAAAACTTGGTTGCTCCCATTACCACTTTGGATCGCGAAAATAATTGCGATGCTAACCTGGTTTTTACCAAACCCTCCGATCACAAGAGATCAAATCAAATTATTGAAAAAAGATAATGTTGTTAGCAATTTAGCTATGGAAGAAC
Organism: Hyphomicrobiales bacterium; assembly: GCA_021775385.1. Lineage (GTDB taxonomy): Bacteria > Pseudomonadota > Alphaproteobacteria > Rhizobiales > HXMU1428-3 > HXMU1428-3. Next base: position 7,473 of record JAJFHW010000369.1, read on the forward strand.
ATCGCACATACGCTGATTTGGTTAAAACACCACCCCACTCGATCGATGCCTGTGTCCCAACTTATCTAGATCGTTTTGAAACAGTAAACCATGGTAAAACTGTCTAGAGCGTTCCGCCTAAAAGTAAGTTCGGTTTTAGGATGCGACGGTTGCTAGTGGGCAACTGGAGGAGCGCTTAGAAAGTGCGGATGCTTAGGTGGGCATCTGAAGCACAGAAAAGCCAACTGAAGGAGCAATAAAAAAACAAAAAGCCTTCTAGTCCTAAAAGATGACTATTTCACTTTTGAAGAAATGTTATACTAAAGACTTGATGTCGAGTAAAAAACAGAGCATTATTGCGCCATCCGAGGGGTGTTCTTTATAGAACTGAGAGAGTAGCTTACTCAACCCTTTAAACCTGATCCGGGTCATGCCGGCGTAGGGACGGAAAAGATTGTTTGTCATTATTTTATATTAGATGATTTGTCAGGAAATTTAAAGATAATCTGACAACTCTTTTAGCGAAATCAAAGCGATAGCTTAGCTGAAAATATAATAAAATTTGATAACAGTCCTATCTACCACTTATTGATAAAGTGGGGTCTCCCTTAGCCAAACATTACCGGATCAAAGTTCACTAAGTTCTGATTAAAAGGGGGGCTATCCTATGGACTTGTCATTGGTATTAGCAAAAATAGTAGGTCTATATTGCCTGATCGTTTCTATTTCTGTTTTATTGAATTATCAGAGAATCCCCATTTTGGTGCATGAATTTATTGAAAGTGAAGGACTTAAATACATTGCAGGGTTGGTCACCCTAATTGTCGGTATCATAGTGATAATCATTCATCCAATTATCTCTAATGATTGGCGTATTATAATTACTATATTTGGTTGGGGTGCATTCTTGGTGGGGTTAGTAAACTTATTTATACCAGAGCTTGCCCTGCAAATCATAAGATTAATAGCATCACACCGTAATCTATTCACTCTATTTGTACTTGCCGTTTTGCTAACCTCGCTTGTTTTATTAGCTGAAGGATTTGGCATAACATTCATTCAAGCTCTAATTCCAATATAACAATTTATTCCTTTTTCTTTTTCGCAAAGCATTTCTTATTGAAAATTAATTTACAATTTTTAGGTCAAAAAAATGAATATCCATACAGACAAAACAACTCTCCAAGATGTAACAACTGGCCCGCTACCAGCCTCTAAAAAAATCTACATCTCTCCCAAAGAGGCACCAGATATTGAAGTGCCGGTGAGAGAAATCCAGCTAAGTGAAGGGGCCAACGAGCCAAATGTGCGTGTTTATGATCCATCTGGCCCATATACAGATGAAGCTGTAGCCATTAATGTTGAAACAGGTCTTGCACGTCCAAGAGAAGCCTGGATCACAGAGCGCGGCGGTGTTGAGCGCACTGTTGGCCGTGATGTTAAACCAGAAGATAACGGTAATGTAGATGGCGCGCACCTAACACGCACATTCCCAGTTGCTTACAGTCCTTTCAATGGTTTAGACGGTGAGAAAATCACTCAGCTTGAGTTCGCTAAAGCAGGCATTATCACTAAAGAAATGATTTATGTGGCCGCAAGAGAAAATCTTGGCCGCGAACAAGTTCTTGAAAATGCACGTGAAAAACTAGATGAAGGTGAAAGTTTTGGCGCAGAATTGCCAGAGCATGTAACTCCTGAATTTGTTCGTAGTGAAATCGAAAGAGGCCGCGCGATCATCCCTTGTAACATCAATCACGCAGAACTAGAGCCAATGATCATTGGCCGTAACTTCCTCACCAAAATCAATGCCAATATCGGCAACAGCGCTGTGACCTCTTCTATCGAAGAAGAGATTGAAAAAATGGTCTGGGCCATTCGTTGGGGCGCAGACACAGTGATGGATCTTTCAACAGGCCGCAACATTCACAACACCCGTGAATGGATCATGCGTAATTCACCTGTGCCAATTGGAACAGTGCCAATTTATCAAGCTCTAGAAAAAGTAAACGGCGACCCGGTGAAACTTGATTGGGAAGTTTATAAAGATACATTGCAAGAACAGTGCGAGCAGGGCGTAGACTATTTCACCATCCACGCTGGTGTTCGCTTAGGTTATATCCACCTAACAGCAGATCGCGTGACAGGTATTGTCTCACGTGGCGGCTCCATCATGGCCAAATGGTGCTTAGCCCATCACAGAGAAAGTTTCCTCTATGAACGCTTCGACGAGATCTGTGATCTAATGCGCAAATATGATGTGAGCTTCTCATTAGGTGATGGCTTACGTCCAGGTTCAATTGCAGATGCCAATGATAAAGCTCAGTTCTCTGAGTTAGAAACATTAGGTGAGCTCACAAAAGTTGCCTGGGACAAAGGTTGCCAGGTGATGATCGAAGGCCCTGGCCACGTGCCAATGCAGAAAATCAAAATTAATGTCGACAAACAATTGAAAGAATGCGGTGAAGCCCCGTTCTACACATTGGGCCCATTAACAACAGACATCGCACCAGGCTATGATCATATCACGTCAGGCATCGGCGCCGCGATGATCGGTTGGTTCGGCACATCAATGCTCTGCTACGTAACACCTAAAGAACACTTAGGCCTACCAAACAGAGACGACGTGAAAGTTGGCGTGATTACCTACAAGATTTCAGCTCACGCATCTGACTTGGCGAAAGGTCACCCGGCCGCACAAATCAGAGATGATGCGTTATCTCGCGCACGGTTCGATTTCAGGTGGGAAGACCAGTTCAACCTCTCACTCGACCCGGAAACAGCAAGAGGGTATCACGACGAAACCCTACCGAAGGACGCCCATAAAGTGGCACACTTCTGTTCAATGTGCGGACCAAAATTCTGCTCAATGAAAATCACCCAAGACGTGCGCGACTATGCCGCCAAACTAAACGACAAAAACCAAGGCATGGCCGAAATGAGCGTAAAATTCCAAGAGCTAGGCTCCGAAGTTTACCTAGATGCTGAAAAGGTAAAAGAGAGTAATAAAGACCTTTAAAGCTTTTGTAACAGAATAAAAGAAGCCCAGCCTACCGCTGGGCTTTTTTGTTTATCAGTATTCCGCAAATGACCGCTTAGCAGAAGTAAATAAATAGTCTTGTTCAAGCCTGCTTTTGACCCAAGGGGGCATTTCTAGTTTTAGATTTTCGCAAAGTAACATTTATATAAATGTCCAAAAGATCTAATTAATGTAACATTAATTGTTTATTAGATATGAATTTGTTTTACTAAGTATAATCAGTAAATCGTACCTAGGGGCATCATTGTATTGAAAAAATACTTTTATTCATTTTTGTTATTTTCATTTTGTATTGCTTTACCTGTTGCACTAGCAGGGTTTGGGCAGGTATGGGCAAAAAAACTTCCATTATCAGAACTTGAGAGAATTGTTCTATTCAATCAGCTTTTTCCTCTCTATGTTGGAGTAATAATTTTTACAGCAACCCGTATTTATTTTTCCCCGAAATATTGGAAGTATTTATTAATGGTACCCCTTTTTGGAGGGATAGGTGCTGTTCTAATTTTACCCCTATTTGTTGGAGTTATGTTTGGAATAGGTGAAGGAAATGCTCCGCAGATAATAAAAAACTTTTTCTTTTATCTTGGTTTAGTAATTGTCTTCCTGCCTTTGACAATTACTGAATACGCAGTCTCTGTGAAAACTGACCGACCAAGGGTGTATTCACTGGTCCATATTGTTTCTCTGCTTATTACAATATTGTCTGTTAAATTCATTGGAAATTGGGGTGTTCGAAATCAAATTGAATACGCTTTTAGTCCAGTGTTATACGGGCTTCTCATACTTCCTTATGGAGCTTACATTACAAGGTATCATCTGCCAAAGATAAGAGATTGTTTATTTATCATGGTTTTCTCTGTTGGTATTTTATGGAGTTTTTTTGTGGGTATAGGGCTATCTAAAAATTATTCACTTAGTAATTCTCTTAATTGGACGAATGATTATTTTTTACGTTTTATTCCAGCTTCAAGACAACAAAAACATAAATATTTTTCAACTTTGATTCCTAAAAATAATGAGGTCATTATTTTAGGTGATAAATATTTTCGTTTTCCATTTGATACGATAAAATTCCATATGCGAATATTTAAAAAACATTATTCT
>JAJFHW010000370.1 GCA_021775385.1 Hyphomicrobiales bacterium
GAAGGCAAGATCCGCAAGTACCTCGACTCGGTCGTCCTCACCCGCCAGCCGTTCGTCAAAGACGACAAAAAGCAGATCAAAGACCTGCTCCCCAAAGGCACAACGATCAAGCAGTTTGTACGGTATCAGGTGGGTGGGTAACCAAGTACCCACCACCCGATCCACAACACGCAACCACACCCGCAGCCCCAGGTGGAAACCTGGGGCTTTCTCTTGCGCCCTCTGTGTGGATAATGATGTGACGCACCTGAATGTGTATCGAGGAGGCCGTCGATGACAACTATCCGTGAAGGCAACGCTGGTGACCTGCCATTCCTCCGGCAAATGCTGATGAAGGCCTATCACTGGAACCACGACGGCCCGCTCCCACCGACGAACGAGTTCCTGAGTCAACCCAATATCCTGGAGCGCCTGGAAGATTGGCGGCCAGATAACGGCGACCGGGCCATGATCGCAGAACTGGACGGCACACCCATAGGCGCCGCCTGGTACCGCTTCGGCACCGAAGACAACCACGCCTACGGCTACATCAACCCGCAAACCCCGGAACTCGGCATCGGCGTCTTGCCCGCCAACCACTCAAAAGGCGTCGGGCGTATGTTGATCCTTGCTTTGATCGAGCTTGCCAGGCGTGAACGGGTCGAGGCGATTAGCCTGAGCGTCGATCCGGCTAACTATGCGTTGAGGCTGTATGAGTCGGTTGGGTTCACCCGTGTCAGCGAGTCGGGTACGTCGTTGACACTTGTGCTGGACCTGTAACTACCGCAATCGCCGCTGCCTTCGCAAGGCGCACAGGCCTCCCGCGCCGATCAGGCTGAACGTCCAGGGTTCGGGGACGAGGGTGATCGTCAGGGTCGCGTTGGGGTCGAAGAAGTCCCCAAAGCTTAAGATCGCCGAGTTCAGATCGAAGCTGAACGGAGAACCATCAGCGAGTATTCCTTCAAGTATGACGTCTCGATCCGTGACTAATATCGAATCGGTTGGTAACAACCCTGGAGTGAGATCAACACCGTCGAGGATGAACGATAGCCCGATGAGGTTCACAAAGCTGCCGTCTAAGGCGAAGAAGTTATTACCTACGGTGCCTCCGCTGAGGTTGACGGTGCTGTCTCGGTGACTATTGAAGTTATCGCCTACGATCCCGCCGCTGATATTAATCGTGCTGCCGTTGAGGGCCCTAAAGGCGTCGCCTACGGTTCCGCCGCTGATATTGACCGTGGTGTTATCGAGGCCTGCGAAAAACATATCACCAATGCTTCCACCGCTGATATTTACGGTACTGCCCGATAGGGCCTGAAAGAAATTCCCAAGGGATCCGCCGCTGATATTGACGGTACTGCCGGCATTTGCACCGAATATTGTGCCCAGGCTCCCACCGCTGATATTGACTGTGCTGCCCGATTTGGCTTGGAATAAACTACCAAAGGAACCGCCACTGATATTGACGATGCTGCCGGTGTTTGCGAGGAAATGGTTACCCACCGACCCGTCACTGATATCGACCACGCTTCCGGTGGTTGCTGCGAAGAAATCGCCCACCACCCCGCCGGTCACGGACACGGCCGTCTGGTAGACCTCCAGGTTGCGCCCGACGGTACCACCGGCGATGTTCAACGTGGCGTTGAGTGTTGTGAAGTTATCACCGATCTCGCCACCGCTTGCGAGATTGAGTGTCTGACCGGAGCGGAGCCCTAATGGGGCTGGGGTGGCTGGGACGTTAATTACCCCTGGTAGTGCTGCCGGGATCGATATGGCGGACAGTGTCAGTGTCCCGTCGGCGATGTCATCGCCGTCGAGCGTGGAATAGACAAACACCGACCCATCTGCGTGTGTGCCGGATAGGGTCGAACCTTCGGGTAAGTTAAATCCGATTGAGTCACCCGGCATGGCCAGACCCGAAATCGTGACCCCATCCAGTTGAAAGTCTCCGCCGCTGAGGTTTATCGTGCTGCCGGTGAAGGCATCAAAGAATCTGCCCACCGATCCACCGCTGATATTTACCACGCTGCTGGCGCGGGCGTTGAAGTTGTTGCCTACGCTACCACCGCTGATGTTGAAGGTGCTGCCTGGGCTGGCCTCGGTTTTGTCGCCCACCGTCCCGCCGCTGATAGCCACCACGCTGCCGTTATGGGCGGCGAAGTTGCTGCCCACGTTTCCACCCGTCACGGACACAGCGGTGTTGACGACCTCCATACCGGGCCCGATGTTTCCGCCGGAGACGTTTAACGTGGTGTCAATCGCTGCAAAGTTGTTTCCAAGATCACCGCCCTGAGCGAGATTGAGTGTCTGGCCGGCGCGAAGCCCCAAAGGGGCCGGGCTTGCCGGGACGTTGATTACACCGGGAACCGCTGTTGGAACCGGTGCGGCGATCAGTGTCAAGGTCCCATCGGTGATTTCACCGCCAGTTTGTGATGTGAATACAAACGTCGTCCCGTCGGCGTGAGTGCCTGTGAGGACCCTGCCGGCGGGTAGATTGACTGCGGCCGAGTCACCCGCTGCGACCAAGCCCACAACCGGGACGCCATCCAGTTGAAATTCGCCCCCGATAAGATTCACCGTGCTGCCGGTAAACGTATCAAAAAACATGCCAACATTTCCACCGCTGAGATTCACAGTGCTGCCAGCGTTGGCATCGATAAAGCTGTTGGTACTCCCACCACTGATGTTGACGGTGCTACCGGAATTTGCTTCAAAGAAACCGCCCAGAATCCCGCCATTGATGTTGACGGTGCTGCCTGGATTAGCTTGAACTGAAGCGCTCAGGAACCCGCCGGTCATGTTAAATTGTACGTTTGTACTTAAACCATCAGACGCACCTGCATTGAAGTTACCCGAAATCAGCCCGTTATTAAGCAGGTTTAACTGTGTATCTGTTCCGATCGTACTTGGTGCAACGTCAGGCGGGACGTTGATGATGGTTGTAAATGGTTGACCCGCGGTAGTCGCGGTCATCACTAAAGCGCATACATATGCACACGACATGGGTAGCATCTTCGACAATCTATTATACATTTGTAGCCCCTGGCATGGTTGCGCAGCCTGGAAAGGACTGCTGGGATCGAAAAAGCGGGATCCGCTCTTTCTCTCCTCCTGTTTGGCCCGTTGCGGGCTTGCTTTGATTGTAGTCGGCTGCTGGCAGTGAATGCAAGCAATATTTGGGTGAATTTCTGAAATTTATTTTGATGTGTATGACGAGGCCAGTTTTATATCCAGCTTGTTATAAAATTACTCGCAGAAGTTACTCGACTTTAGCAGCAGGCGGTTTGGTCTGGCGGATGTAATCGGGGTTGGGCTTGGCGAAGACGGCGAGGTTGGTGCCGTTTTTTCTTAGGA
>JAJFHW010000038.1 GCA_021775385.1 Hyphomicrobiales bacterium
AGTTCGATCTGCTCTCTTGGAGCGCAAATTATTAATGAGCTTGTTGCCAGGCTTCATCAAACCTCTTCGTTTTGTCTTGCCCTATAAAAAAGGCATGCGCCCACTCTGGCTACTACGTTTAGGCTTATGGATTTATGATCATCTTGGACCTCTAGGTGGTCTTTCACCAACTGCTAGGAGATCATTTCAAAATAATGAATTTAGTCCAGTACTCATAGAGCACTTTACTGAAGGGCTGGAATATTCTGATGGCTGGGTTGATGATGCAAGGCTCGTTATTTTTAATGCTATTGAGGCCGCTCAAGAAGGAGCTGACATCCGTTCCTATTGTAAAGTCAAGTCAGCAGTTAGAGATGAGGGGCACTGGTTCATTACTCTCTCAAACGGAGAAAGCATAAAAGTAAAAGCCCTGGTAAATGCAACGGGTCCGTTTGTTAATCAATTCATCAAAGAAGCAGAAAAGTCAGAGCCACTGCGCTCAATACGGCTTGTTCGAGGCAGTCACATCGTGGTGCCAAAGCTATATGATTTGGATCAAGCTTTTATTTTGCAACAAGATGATGGACGCATTATTTTCACCATTCCATATGAGAAATATTTTACCCTTGTTGGCACAACGGAAACTCAGCATGATGGCCCTTTAAAAAAAATAGGGGCAAGCGAAGAAGAAATTAAATATTTACTCAGCGCTGTAAATCGAGATTTTAGAAAATCACTCAAACGTTCAGATGTCACTTGGACATTTTCAGGCGTAAGACCTCTTTTTGATAAATCTAAAAAATCGTCAAAAGAAAAAAAGGCCTCTCATAAAGTGAGCCGCGATTATGAGCTTGCTGTTGATAAAGCAGCTGACTTGCCAATCATTCATGTCTATGGCGGAAAAATTACGACCTTTAGAAAATTAGCCGTTGATACAGTTGATCTTCTAAAACCATTTTTTGCAAAACTAGGAAGCAGCCGTACAGAGGCAGTGCCATATGCAGCCTTTGACTCAGTCGGTCACGAAAATTGGCTAAAGGCCTACCACGAACAATATGTCTTATTACCTCTTTCATTAAGAAGCCGTTGGTTAAATTCTTATGGGCGGCGGGCAGACTGGTTTTTAAAAGGCGTGAAGTCAAAAAAAGAACTCGGCAAGGAATTTGGCGCTGGGTTATTTGAGCGAGAAGTCAGATATTTAATGACACACGAATGGGCAATGACGGCTGAAGATGTTTTATGGCGGCGCACAAAACTTGGCTTGCACATGACGAGCTCGCAAAGAGATGTATTAGAAACTTGGATGCAAGAGCAACAAGAGCGATCTGAGTTATATCAGATATAATGAGATAGTAATATCATGGTTTCTAACCTTGAAACAAGTGAATGAGGAAGCAGGTATCGTGAAAAACTATATTCTCAGCCTTGATCAAGGAACAACATCAAGCAGAGCTCTCCTCTTTGATCAAAACCAAAAAATTGTTGGGTTAGGGCAATTTCCCTTCAAGCAAATTTATCCGCAATCTGGATGGGTAGAGCATAGCCCAATTGAAATTTGGCAAACCACATTGCAAGCTGCCAAAGAGGCCATTTCGAGTGCAAAAATAAACACAAATGAAATAGCAAGCCTTGCCATTACCAATCAAAGAGAAACAACAGTTCTTTGGGAAAAGGCAACAGGAACTCCTGTTTACAACGCAATCGTTTGGCAAGATAGACGAACAAGTGAACTTTGCACCACATTAAAATCTGCGGGAAAAGAAGCCCTGGTCAGAGAAAAGACGGGTCTTTTGCTCGACCCTTATTTTAGTGCAACAAAACTCAAATGGATCTTGGATCACACTGAGACAAAAGGCGCGTCTCTTCGAGAGAGAGCGACAAATGGAGAGCTTTGTTTTGGCACTATAGACAGTTGGCTCCTTTGGAATTTAACAAGCGGCAAAGAGCATAAGACAGATGCAACAAATGCCTCAAGAACCATGCTTTACAATATTGTAGACGGGCAATGGGATGAGGATCTATTAGAGCTCTTTGAGATACCTACGGAGCTTTTGCCAGAAGTGATGAACACAGTAGATGAGTTTGGACAAACAGCACCAGATTTGTTTGGAACTTCAATCTCAATCAAAGCGATGGCGGGTGACCAGCATTCAGCTTTTATTGGTCAGGCATGTTTCAAAAAGGGGGATATTAAGTCAACCTACGGTACGGGCTGTTTTGCTCTGCAAAATATCGGAAAAAATATGGGTCGCCCTAAAACGGGCTTGCTCACCACTATAGCTTACCAATTAAATGGAAAACCAACCTATGCAATTGAAGGATCTATTTTTATCGCAGGCGCTGGTGTTCAGTGGTTGCGAGATGAAGTGGAACTGATTAAGGAAGTTTCAGAATGTGATGAGTTGGCAGAAAATTCAAATCAGGAAGATCCTGTGTGCTTGGTACCTGCTTTTACAGGGTTGGGAGCTCCTTATTGGCAATCAGAGGCAAGAGGGGCACTTTTAAACTTAACAAGGGGAACAGGAAAAGCTGAGATAGTACGCGCGACCCTGGAAGCCGTGGGTTTTCAAACCAAAGATTTATTTAACGCCATGGCACGGGACCAAAATGAAGTAGAGGAGGACAGCAATACCACGCCCGCAACATTAAGGGTAGATGGTGGGCTCACAAACTCAGATTGGACCATGCAGTTTTTAGCAAATATTTTAAACTACAAAATAGAAGTGAGTAAAACTTCTGAGGCAACAGCTCTTGGTGTTGCTTATCTTGCCGGCGCTGAAAACGGCCTCTATGGCAGTTTTGATGATTTCTCAGAAAAATGGAAATATTCGAAAAAATACCAGCCAAAACAAAATGAAAGCTGGAGAACTGAGAAATATAGAATCTGGAAAAAAGCAGTTAGGTCTTTAATCAACTCAACTTAATATTTAAGGGGAAGTCACTTAAGCAAACCTGCAGAACTGTTTCTAAAACCTTTAAAAAGTATGAAACTCGAGTCTACGGATTATTAACCGAATCAGCCCAGATTATATACATTCTTTCGGGCATTCACATTAGTATATTTTGACGTTTATAGCGTATTACGCAAAAGTGGTTGCCGGTTTTGCGATAATAATACGCTTAAACAAGAGCGTATTACGCAAAAGTGATTATCGGTTTTTTTGCGATAATAATACGTTTGGAAAAAATGGTTAGAGCATTTCATTGAATTTATCAAAAAGGAATGTTCTAGAGCTTCACCAGTGTTTGGTTAAAAGTTGAAACGATCTTTTATTTTTTAAGTAATGCGTTCCCCCAACTATGTTTTGGTATCGCATAGCATATATTGATTTTGTCACGCGTACATGAACTGAATTTGTCACGCGTTAAAGTTTTCTGCGTACCTGTTTTGCGTACCTGTTTTCGCGTAAAAGGCCTCCTTAAAAAATTTTAAGGAGGCCCTTTAATTTCTAAAACCTAATTTTATAATTTCCTGTGTTAGCGAAAACTAGCTAGTGAGAAGGTGGGAATGATCTTAAACGGATTTATCAACTTTTTCTTCACTATCTGCTTTAGAGGTAGTTTTTGTCTCTTGCTCAGCTTTAGGCTCTTTCGAAGGCTTTTGCCCCCCCTTTGCAACGCCAACCATGGCCGGGCGCAAAACTCTTTTATCAATAGTAAATCCAGGGGCAACTACTTCTAAAATCGTACCCGCAGTAATGTCAGGGTTTGGAATTTCAAAAAGAGCCTGATGAGAGTTAGGGTCAAAAATTTCCCCTTTTGGGTCTATTCTTTTAATGCCATGTCGCTCAAGAACATTTGTCAATTCGCGGCCTGTCATCTCAACACCTTCAACGAGTGCTTTAAGTGCAACGTCTTCATCAACAGCGCCTTCAGGCACAGCTGAAAGAGTGCGTGTTAAATTATCATCAAGAGTAACAATATCTTTCGCAAAATTTGTAATGGCAAATTTTGCCATATCTTGCTTTTCGCGCTCTGTCCGGCGGCGCAAATTTTCCATATCAGCAGCCTGGCGAAGAAGTTTATCCTTCAGCTCAGTAACCTCAGCTTCAAGAACTTCAATAGGATCTGGTTCAGAAACGGCTTCACTGTCTTCTAATTGAGCGTCATCAACTGACGTTTCAGGTTCCATTTTTTCTTCGCTTTTTTCGTTACTGTGTTTTTTACCAGGCGCTTTAGCACTTGATTTTGAAGCAGTAGCTTCGGCTGCACCAGCTTCTACTACAGTGTCGTCTTGCCCATTTGGCTCTTTAGGATCTGGTGTTTCGCTCATAAGTTTTACGTTTTGCCTCAATAAATTTTAGTCACTAACTCTAAAGCCAAAATACTGAGAAACAGTCTCAATTTGTTTGGCTTGTCCTTGTATAATCAAGTTTCGAGAAGGATATTGGCTGTTTGGTTTAAAAAATCAAGTCATTTACACCTTAAAGAGTGATTTCTTGGGTAAAAATTATAATGAAATCTAACCATTTCTTAAATCAGTAAAATGCTCAAATTACTTCCTCAATCAAAAAGGGTGTTAGGAGCTAATCAATCTGCTCATTAATTTCGCTGTGTAATCTACCATCGGGATTATTCGGGCATAATTGAGGCGTGTTGGGCCAATTATTCCCATAACACCTACGATATTACGCTCACTGTCTTTAAAAGGAGCCGCAACAATTGAAGAACCAGATAATGAAAATAGTTTATTTTCCGAGCCAATAAAGATACGCACCCCATTAGCTTCTTCAGAGGCACTTAATAATTTAACAAGTTCATTTTTCGTCTCAAGATCATCAAATAGCTTACGAACTCGCTCTAACTCCTCAGCAGCATTAATATCTTCAATTAGTTTAGAGCGACCTCTGACGATAAGGCTTTTCTTGCCATTTTCTTCACCAGACCAAAGCGCTACACCAGATTGGATGAGTTTGGTCGTTATGCTATCCAACTCAGCAGATTGGGTGCGCAATTCTTCTTCGATAAAGAACTTAGCTTCATCAATTGTCCGTCCTTGCAAGCGTGTGCTCAAATAGTTGGAGGCTTCAACCAAGGCTGATTGCGGTAAATCTTTCGGAATATCAATAATCCGGTTTTCAATACTGTTCTCTTCACCAACAAGCACCACCAATGCCTTACCTGGCTCAAGACGAACAAACTCGATTTGTTTGAGCTTGTTGATCTGTTTTTCGGTAAGAACAATTCCCGCACATTGTGAAAGGCCTGATAAAAGCTCACCAGCTTCGGTTAGCATGTCTTCAACGGGTTTGTTTTGTACATCTGAAGATATCTGCTGTTCAATTGAATGCCGTTCTTCTTGTGATAAATCACCAACTTGCAACAAACCATCAACAAACATGCGTAGACCAACTTCAGTTGGAAGGCGCCCTGCAGACGTATGAGGCTGAATGATTAGACCAGCTTCTTCCAAGTCAGACATGACATTACGAACAGAGGCTGGCGAGAGCGTCATAGGCAAATGACGACTAATATTTCGTGAGCCAACAGGTTCCCCCGTTTCAAGAAAACTTTCAACAATCGTTCGGAATATCTCAAGTGACCTGTTGTTTAAGTCCAGAAGATTGTGAGGGGGTTGATTGGCCATATATCTTTCAAGTTTTCATGAGGTTTAATCTAAATTAATGAGAGGGGGAAGCTTCGTCAATACAAGACTGAGTTTAAAACAAAAACCAAAGATAACAAAAAGCTGAAAAGTGTCTTGTACTAAATCGCAGCCTGCCATAGGTTATGTGCTTAAATCAGGAAAATAGGGGCTAAAGAGGTAATAATGCGTCCAAGTAAACGTCAAAATGATGAAATGCGCCGTGTATCAATAGAACGCGCGGTTTCCCTTCATGCTGAAGGGTCCTGCATGATAAAATTTGGAAATACGCATGTTTTATGCACAGCGTCTCTTGAAGAGAGAATTCCACCCTGGTTGAAGGGCAAAGGGCAGGGCTGGGTAACAGCTGAATATGGCATGCGTCCTCGTTCAACTTCAGACAGAATGCGCCGCGAAGCAAGTGCTGGCAAACAATCCGGCCGCACTCAAGAAATCCAGCGCCTTATCGGCAGATCTCTTAGAGCTGTAGTTGATATGAAAGAACTAGGAGAGCGCCAGATTTCAGTTGATTGTGATGTCATCCAAGCAGATGGCGGCACAAGAACAGCCTCTATTACAGGCGCTTGGGTTGCTTTGTATGATTGCATTGAGTGGATGCGTGCAAGAGATATGGTCACAGGTGATGTTTTAACCGGCCAGGTGGCAGCCATTTCATGCGGCATTTATAAAGGTCAGGAAGTGCTAGATCTTGACTATCCAGAAGATAGTGATGCTGAAGCCGACGCTAACTTTGTCATGACAGACAAGCAAGGTATTGTCGAAATTCAAGGCACAGCTGAAGCAGATCCTTTTTCAGAAGAGCAATTTACTGAACTTATGCGCTTAGCGAAAAAAGGCATCGGTGAATTAGCCAATTTGCAAAAAATAACGGTTAGTTAGCGCGGATGCTTTGTGGGTATCAGAAATGCCACTAAAAAAGCGCGGTTGACAGGCCCATCAAGAGTAGACAACTGAAACGTCACTAAAAATTCGCTATATGAAGAAGGAGTTCAGCCTTTTTTGTCCTTCAGTTGCTCACCAGCAACCGGGCTAAGGCTGAGGGACATGACGCC
>JAJFHW010000371.1 GCA_021775385.1 Hyphomicrobiales bacterium
CCGCACATAAACACATCCAAAGCGGCATAACCATTTTCTGGCCAGGTATGAATAGAGATATGGCTTTCAGCTAAAACAGCCACACCTGAAATACCACCATTAGGTGTAAAATGATGTAAGTGAATGTGCAGCAAAGTAGCCCCTGCTGCCTCGATTGCATCTCGCAAACAAAGCTCAACTTTCTCAAGCGAAGAAAGGTTCTTAGCACCAATACAATCGATAATTAAATGAACGCCAGCAAATTTAACGCCGGCCCGTTCTTTAAAATAATCTTTCCGCTCATCAAGTTGCTCAACTGCACAATCATTATCAGCAGATGAACAAGTCTCAACAAGCGGATTTTCACTGAAGTGGTTTTCACTTTCCATCAAAATCTCCAATCAGAAAGAACCATGTAAAAAGGAGCTATTGCCTTAAAATCAATAACGAATCAAGTAAAAAATCACATCAACTCTTTTGGTAAATCTTGCTCAATCACATCCAGAGAGTGCGCCAAAAGCGGCCAACCGTAGGGGCCTTGCCGTTCAGCCTCTACAATATCTTTAACAGCGTCAGAAAGGATCTTGGAGCGACGTAACTTCACACTTGCCGGATTCACCTTTAAAAGCGCAGTATTTAGCTTTTTTTGCAATGTTTTAACTCGTTTTTCCATATCCTCTCCCACTTCAAGCCAATGTAAAAGTGGCAGGGATGTTTCAAGTTCAGATAAAGCATTCTTCAAAGTTTCATGAAACAACTCATCATTCGGGTGAGCTTTTTGAGCAAAACTTTTGATTAATTTATCAAAGGACGACTTGCGAGACCTTTGTTGTTTTTTCAAGGGGTCCGCAAAACCAGGTGGGAAGTCACTAAGTGTAGGCCAAGTCTCCGGAGAAAGTGAGTGAATAATTTCCAAATCACTTTGTGTCACATCAAATTCGTCAAATATGATGCTAACACCAACAGCCAAATCACGTTGATATTTAAGAGCAAGATCAAGTTTGCTAGCAATCTTATCAAGTATGACATTAGTCTCAACCCCTTGAATAAACTCAAGCCCCTGATCAAGCAGATCAGAAGACAGCTCTTGTTCCTTAATCAACCTTTCTATCAAATGACCAATAGAATTTCTTAACTCATCAACATTCTTGGCAGCTTCAAAACTTACCTCTCCACCAACCCCAGTTTTTCCATCAACCCCTGTCTCCCCATCAAACAAAGGCAAGTCAAGAACCAATGGTTCCACAAGCGGTTGAAAAATTTTAGATGCTTGCTCGCACCATAAGGACCATTGATCAGATGCCCGCTCCACAGCAGCCAAACAAACACTCAGTTCACCTAAACTAAGCGCTTTGCCATCAGCACCAAATTGAAGGGCATGTGCAAAGTCCGTTAAATCCTTGGCTTTCGCATCATTGCCCATAGCCCGAAATATCGGGATAACCTTTTTCTCAATCAGGTCGACATTAATTTGATGACTATCATTTAAAGCCGTCTCAACATGACTAAGAACCTGGTCATCAAACGGATTGAGAGCAATATCAGGTTCCAATTTTAAGTCATAAAGCTGCTCAACCATTAGAGGGCGCTTTAAAACCAAATGCCACAAGATAGCCTGGCTCTCCCCCTTTAATCGCATCGCCCAATCGATAACAGGGTCAGAATAAAGTTTGCTCATCAAATACTCTAAAACCGGCATTTGAAAACTATGCGGATCGATCGGCTTGGTTTGAAATTTTTGCCTGAAACTCTGGTTAAAAACCAAGGCATGCGCCAGTTGCGGTGCCTTATTAAAAATGTCAAATCGAAGCATATCAATTAGCTTCCCCCGCCTCATTCCTTTCGGCGCAGAAGCTAGATCAACCATCCAATGAGCCATATCAGCTGAATGGGCGACCCGTAAAATATGATCACGATAAACCATTAACTCAGGGCCAAATGGGCCTTCACTAGCCAGGTCCTGCAAAGTTTCAGTCTCAATAATATCTTGCAGTGAACGGTCCCGCTCCAACAAACCTTTCGCAGATCGTAGTCTTTCTTTTTTTAAACTAGGAGATGATTGTACATTTTTAAGTCCCAGATCAATATGCCCCTCAAGGCGTGCGGTCACCCCAAGGTTGTCAGGCATATTTAAAATATCATCTGTTAAGGGCACAAATCCATCCGCACCCATAAATATAAATAAAAGCGCCTGCTCTGAGCGCACTTGATATTTAAGTTCCCCCTCAATATGCAAATCAATATCAAGAGAAGCCTCCTCTGAAGAAAACACGACGCCAACAACATCACCAATAATCGCATCTTCAATCTGAAAGCGAAAAAAATGTTGCCCATCATGCTGTAACAAATGCGAGCGTTCTAAAAAGGGTTGCATTATAAAAGAACGCCCATTTGCAAAAGCCCCTCCAAAACCACCGGCATCGAGAGAACCAGCAACACGACCACTTTCCAGATCACCTTCTAAATCACCATCATCACTCGACCAATTCTCAAATTGGCGTCGCCAATGAATTTGATATCCATTTGCTAAAAGAAAATCCACTTGCTCTCGAGACGGGCCAGCATTCAAAATCAATTCAGGTACATCACGATATTCAAAGCCACCATGACGACTTAATATCGCGGCCCCTTCCATTGGGTTAGTAAGTTCTTCGGCCTCACTATAAATTGTGCCAGCATCAATTCTCTCATCGCTCTCCCCTGTTTCTAAGGCCTCAATTTCTAAGGATTGGCACTGAACAGACAACCCAAAATGAAAATGATGCATGGGCCGCAAATACAATGAAGGTCCAACGATCACCTCACCCTCTAAATTTCGAGATGGTGTCGCAGTCACAAAAAAAGAGGTAAAATTTTCTTCATCCAATCCACGCATGTCTTGCAAAAAAGTCGAGAGTAAATCACTATATTCAACCCCACCCTGGATTGAATAATCAATCGTGTTAAAACCAATTTCAGTAAGCGTTTCTCCTTGCCAGTCTCTCGTGCGCTCACCAAACCCAATTAAACTCATATCAACCACATCAGAAGTCTTAGACAACGAAGCAGCTTCAGATGAAGTAAAACCTTTTTGAGCTAAATGTTTATCTCCTAAATCTTTATCAAGTGTCCACATCGCAAGCTCAATCGGCTCAGTCGAGGGCCCAAACCCAATCACGCTCACTCTATAAGTCTCATCACGTCCAATTGAGAAACCAATCGGCGCCCCTTCCAAATACCCTTCATAAGGTATGAACTGATCAGTTCCATCAGCCCCTTTTAAAATGATGGCCGCAGAAACATAATCTCCCGGCGTGTCTCCGCGAACATAAATAATCGCCATATTTCGCTCAGACAGCCAAATTAGATCTAAATGGTCAAAACCGCTCATGAATTGAAAATAACCTTTAAGTCAATGAATAAACTGCCAAAAATAAAATCTACGATGTGTCCCTCATGTTTGCCCCTATACTTGCAAAGAAAATGTGTCACAAGCAAGCTTGTTGAGAACTTCTCCAAAAGAAGAAACACATCTTTAGAGACGGTATGAAAAATGATAGATTGAGCACTCAATTTGAGGCAAATACATCTACATGAAACGTACATCTTTGAATGAAGGCGGTCAAAGCAACACCAATGTTGCAATCATCGGCGGACGAAAGAGCGGAAAAACAACTCTTTGCGCCAGCCTACACCAAAGCCTAATCGCAAGGGCCCATGGTTATTCGCCAAACATGATTGCTCGTTTTCCAGATGCAAATGGATTAAACCAGCTTGAGAAGCTTTTCGCCGAAAAATTCAACGCACCCAAACATACCTTTCAAGCAGAAAGCACTGGCCCAGTAAGGAAAATAAGAATAGGCATCGACTTTGGCACAAGCAAATGGTCACTGTTTAAAAAGCCCGAACATGAACTACAAGGCTTTTACCAAATCGCCATTGATGATCTAAGAGATGACTTTGATTTAATGGGAGAATTCGCCTCAGAGCAGGCAATTAAAGAATTGTCCAGCAACAACCCACTCGTACAATTTGAACAAAGCTTATCAAACGCAAGTTCACTCATAATATGCCAACCTGCATTACAAAAATTAGCTCCCTCTGAGAGCACAGGCTTTATCCGTCTTATGTCTGATATTGCAACTGGCAGGTTTGGTACCTTTCAAAACATAATTATAGCGTTCACCAAATATGAGCGTATTTTCACACAAGATGGCTCAAATGCATTCAAAAAAGCTGTAAAACCAGCCAGTATATTAGAGACAATTGCCAAAACCATCCATCAGGATAATAGCTTTGAAACGGGTCTTCGAGCTTTAATGTCAAATGAAGACAACGCTCCAAACCTCTATGCAGTTCCCGTCTCCTCATTTGGTTTTTTAAGGCAAAATGGCGCCCCAAACCTAAATAAAA
>JAJFHW010000372.1 GCA_021775385.1 Hyphomicrobiales bacterium
CTTCGCTAGGCAAGCAGCTTGCTTCAACAGTTCAAAATGCCGATTGTCAGCAGGGAGCAAAACTGAACCGCCATCTACCAAACCATCAAAAATTTCATCCTTGGCATCAGCAATTTCTTCTACATACGCAAAATGCCCAATATGAGCTGGCGCAACTGTGGTAATCAAAGCAACATGAGGCTGAATAAGTTTTGAAAGCGGTGAGATTTCACCCGCATGGTTCATGCCGACTTCAAAAATGCCGAATTCACAATCTCTAGGCATTCGCGCTAATGTGAGAGGAACGCCCCAATGATTATTAAAGGACTTAACGGAAGCGTGCGTGCGGCCAAATTTTTCAAACATCACGCGCAGTGCTTCTTTTGTGCCCGTTTTACCAGCACTCCCAGTCACCGCAATGATTTTACCTGAGCACCGCTTACGTGCAGCCACTCCCAAATCTTGCAAAGCTTTAAATGTATCCTCAACCCGAATGAGAATGCCACGGGAGCCATCAGATTTTTCAGAGCCATCAGCCCCTTTAGAGCCATCTAATTTGAAATCTTGTGAAACCAAACAGGCTTTCGCTCCCGCCTCAAAAGCAGAGCGAACATAGAGATGCCCATCCTGACTAACCCCCTGAATTGCAATATAAAGAGCGGCATTATCTAGCGTGCGACTATCAATTGAAACACTATTAATCCCTTGATTAGTAAGCTCAGCATCATCAATCCCGTCAATGTCTCCATTAACGGCCGCAACAATTTCACCCACTGTCCATAAATAATTCATACCGCCAACCAAACTCTATAAAGGAAAAATAGCTAAACCCACTTAACCAAAATCATAATTTATTAAGGGCCGCTTCAACCGCCTCATGGTCCGAAAAGGGAAGTGTTTCAGAACCTACAAATTGCCCTGTCTCATGCCCTTTACCGGCCACAAGCAAAATATCCCCCGGTTGCAGTTCAGCAACTGCCGTCTGTATAGCCAAAGCCCTGTCGCCAATTTCATTAGCTCCAGCAGCTGCTGCCATTATCTCAGAACGAATAACCGATGGCTCTTCACCCCGTGGGTTATCATCCGTCACATAAACGCACTCAGCTAAACGACTTGCAATTTCGCCCATCATTGGCCGCTTGCCCTTGTCCCTATCACCACCACAACCAAACACAACATGAAGTTTGCCCTTTTTATAAGGCAGTAAAGCTTTAATAGCAGTCTCAAGTGCATCTGGTGTATGGGCATAATCAATAAATACAGGAGCTAATATAGGAGCTAATTCAGGTGCTGTTTCAGGTAAATCTGTAGCCTGTTTAAAGCCAGAACAATCCTTACTTCCAACCAACTCCAACCGACCCTTAGGCCCTTTTAATTTCTCTAAAACAGGCAAAATATCAAGAAGAGAAACACCCCCTGCCGCCACAAGAGCCGCCGCCACCAGCACGTTACTTGCTTGAAAGTCACCAACGAGTGGAAGTTGAATTTCAGAAGTTCCCCGATGGTGAACCAATGTCAATTTTTGCGAAAACCCATCAATTTCACATTTTTTCAGATTTAAATATCGTCCTTTGCAACCAATGGTCATCACATTTATGTGCCGCGCTTCACAAACTCCAATGATCCGACCAGCGCCAGCCGCATCGGCATCAATAACAGCAATGCCATTCTCACCCAACAATTCAGAAAAGAGACGCTTCTTTTCATTGAAATAGGCTTCAAAAGTCTCATGATAATCCAAATGATCACGCGTGATATTGGTAAAAGCAGCGGCTGTAAAGTTCAAACCATCAAGCCGGCGCTGCGCCAATCCATGGCTAGACGCCTCAAGCGCTAAATGGTCAACACCTTGTTCGGCCAGTTCTTTTAAAGCTTTGTGCAAGGTCACTGGATCTGGAGTAGTATGATCCAGTTTTTTAGCACCGTGCTTGGAAACAACCCCAATCGTCCCTAAACTAGCACCATCAATTCCAATATGTTCCCAGATTTGCCGCACAAAACTCGCAACAGAAGTTTTCCCATTTGTCCCCGTAACCCCAACGATTAAATCTGGTTGCGGCGCATAAAATCTTGCAGCAAGTTCAGCCAACCCAAGGCGAGGATCCACTTGCTGTAAAAGCGGCACACCCTCAGGTAAAGAGCCTTCATAATTGTCATGAGTTAAAATAGCAGCAGCACCTTGTGAAAGTGCCTGATCAATAAAACGTGCCCCATCTACAACAACCCCAGGTAAAGCGGCAAAAAGAAAACCATCTCTGACCTCACGGCTATCAGCTGTGAGCCCCGTAATCTCAACATCAGCCCCACTAAACCCTTCAATTAGTTCAGATAATTTCATAAATTGCTTGCCCGCCCTCTATTCTCATTTTTATCAAAGCACGTCATCAAAAAGTAGATGCCAGTTTATCGATAGCGCGGATGCTTCACCGGTTGCTTTGTGGGCAATCTGAAGGTGACCTAAAAAAAAGCATCTGAAGCGCAACAAAAACAACATTGCTTGGTTGTTTTATGAATATCACAAAGCAACCAGGCAATGTGGATTTAGCACAAAGCATCAACGGAAAACAAGCTAACACCCTGCAAGAAAAGCCAAAAAGAACCGCTCCCTCAAAAATGCACGACTAAAACAGTAGAAATTATGGTGAAACGCACTTGAAAAGCTAAAACCACACCAGTTGCTTATTCCAGCTGACACAACAATAGCTTGTAGACAACTGAAATCGGAAAAAGAAAATGGAATAACCCCGTAAGAAAAAAGCTAAATAATACCAATGAAAAGCAATCTACCTGATGAAGGAGTTTAGCCCTTTTTCGGGCTAAAAGACATGACGCCACGGGCGTCCGGCGCAAGCGTCGCCCCTCGGAGGCCGATGAGCTTCAGCTCATCGAATTGCCGTGAGAGAGAGAAACAAAACTACCTATAAACAAAACAACCCATCCGAAGAAGGAGCTCAGCCCACTTCGGGCTGAGGGACATGACGAAGCCCGGTGCCTAGCACCGCCCCGGAGGGCCTGTCGCCTTAGCGACAGAACAGCCCGTGAGAGAGAATAAAGAGAGAAAAACCTACTTCTCTAAAGAAACTCGATTAAGAACCGGGTAAAACGGCTTCATTTTAAACAAAGGAGCTAAACGCGAAATAATCCGTCCTGTAGTCGGCGCTGCATTCATACCAGCAACAGTTAAGCCTTGCGCAGCCTTAGTGGCCTGCGGCTCATCTAACATAACAAATACCACATATTCGGGTCTGTCGGCAGGAAACACACCAACAAAACTTGTCAAAACTTTCACCTTTGAATATTTGCCTTTAACAACTTTATTCGCAGTACCAGTTTTCCCACCCACACGATAAGGCGCCACTTCAGCCCGGCGTGCTGTACCATGACTATCAGTCACATTCGCTCGTAATAATTTTCTTATTTTTTCACTAGTTGAAACAGAAACAACACGTTCTCCAGTTCGTTTAGCATCTCTCTCACTGCGCTTAAGGAAAGTTGGTTTCACATAAATTCCACCATTGACCAAAGCACCAATCGCAGAAACAAACTGCAAAGGGGCAATAGACAAACCATGCCCGTAAGAAACTGTCGCTGAATGCACATCTCCCCAGCGCTTAGGTGTTTGCGGTATGGGCAAAGCACCAAGTTCAGTTTTCATAGGTTTTAACAAATGAAGCTTATTTAAAAATTTACGGTGCGCTACTGGTCCCATTTGCAAAGCAAGCTTAGCCGTACCAATGTTAGATGAGCGAACAAAAATATCCCTCACGCTCAATTCACCCTTAACACCATGATAATCATTAATCTTATGTGCACCAATTTTCAGTGGACCAGAAACATCTAATTTTGTATCAAGGCTCGCTTTATTAGCCTCAAGTGCCATTGCCATCGTCACAGTTTTAAAAACAGAACCAAGCTCAAACAAACCACCAGAAATTCGGTCAAAACGAGCTTTATCTTTTTGCAAAGAAGGTCGCTGCGGATCAAGGTCTGGCAAAGAAGAAAGCGCAACAACTTCACCGCTATGAACATTCATAACAACTCCGGCTGCTGACTTAGCTTTATACAACCTCAAAGCGCGACTAAGTTCTTGTTGTAAAATATAATTTGCACCAACATTTAAAGATAAATGAACTTGCCCATTCTCATTAGTATTAATTTTATCAGCACCAAAAAGGTTCGCATCAGCACTGCGCGCCTTATCAATAAATTTCTCAATTCCTGAACGACCAACATTATCAATATCAACATGCCCTAACACATATCCACCAAGAGCACCTTTTGGATAAACCCGGCGAATTTCAGGGGTCACATCAACACCCGGTAATCCAAGATCAAAAATCTCTTGAGCGCGCTTAGGATGCAAACCTCGTTTAATAAAAACAAATTGTTTATTCTTCTTTGTAAGCTGGCGTAGAAGGTTCATCTCATCAAGTTCTGGCATCGCATTTTTAAGCTTTTTAACCACCAAAGCCGGCTCCATCAAACCTGATGGGTTTGCATAAAGTGAGGGCGCTTCAATATCCGTAGCAAGCAACCGGCCCTCAGCATCAACAATATCAGGACGAGATTTCTGCACCCCTATAGGAGACGCTAAATGCATCTTCATTTCATTTGGTCGAAAAACAGCTAGAGACACTAGATTTCCCGCAATAAGTGAGAACAAGCTAAACAAAACAAAAATCAATAGAGAATGACGCAAATGAGTTTGGTTCAAAAAACCACTAGCTCGGCCAGCAGTCACACCATTGTATGCAGGTGTTCCTTGGAAATTCACATTTTTAGCCATTAAATTAATGCGCATCATTCATCCTCCTGATTTTCAAGCAAAACAACAGAACCAATCAAACGGTCAATTTGTGAAAATTCTTCCCGGTCAACCAAGCCCATCTCATCACTTTTAAGCCCATCAGAAGACACTTTTTCACTCATATTCAAAGTCGATTTTATCTTCAGGGCAGCAAAAGGCACATGCTGGTTCTCAGGCAAGTTATTAAGGTCTCGGTAGGAAATAATTTGTTTGGGAGAAAGAGGTTGAAGCCCAATTGAACTGGCAAGTTGCTCAATCCGCTTTGGTCTCGTCAAGATACTCCACTCAGCCTTCAGAACAGCCAAGCGTTGGCGCTCAAGCGCAATGTTCTGTCGCAACTGAACTGCTTCAAGCTGCAAACTACGGGTATCATACTTAATCTTATAAAGGACGCCAGCCATACACAGCGTGACGCAAAAGATCGCAACTGTCAAAATACGCAACATTTTACTCTACTCAATCACTGCAAACTACTAAACACAGATTACAAAAAACAGTGAACTCATGAATTACAATTGAAGAGACTTAATCCCAAGATCCCCCTCAAAAAACTCAAGTGGCGGCGCCTCAGTACGTATCCCAGATCGCAACAAAGCAGAACGCGCTCGTTTATTCTGGGACATTTCTTCATCATTAGCTTTAACAGCTTTAGTGTTAATGATTCGAAAACTTGGAGAAGATTCTTTATTAATTTCTGGTAAATGCCTGGATTGATTTGGCACACGCCCCGAAGCTGATCGAAAGTAATTCTTAACTATTCTATCTTCAAGAGAGTGAAAACAAACAACCACCAATGAGCCACCAGGCTTTAAAATACGGCTTGCAGCGTTTAAACCACGCAAAAGCTCGCCTAATTCATCATTTAGATAAATACGCAAAGCTTGAAAAGAGCGCGTCGCTGGATGGATTTTATCTTTTGCTTTTTTATAAACAACTGTTTCAATAAGTTGCGCTAATTCAGTTGTAGTGCGAAATGGCTCTGTAACACGCCTCTCTACAATTGCTTTTGCGATGTATCTGGATTTCTTCTCTTCACCAAATTGATAAAGCACGTTAGCAATTTCTTCTTCAGCCAATCCATTGACCAAGTCAGCAGCCGTTGGACCAGATTGAGACATCCGCATATCAAGCGGGCCTTCTTGGCGAAAAGAAAAACCACGATGGTCCTGATCGAGCTGCATAGAGGAAACACCAATATCCAAAACAACCCCATCAACTTGAGCTATCCCAAAACCTGAAACGAGCTTTTCCATTTCAGAATAACGACCATGCACGACTTCAAGTTTGGGTCCAAACTCCCGGAGCATCCCTCTTGCATCACGCACTGCATCAGGGTCTTGATCAATACCGATCACACGCACATTACCCTCATCTTGTAAAGATGTGAGGATACCACGCGAATAACCACCAGCACCAAATGTACCGTCAATAAATATTCGTTGCTGAGAAGGTTGTTCATCTTCGTTGGATTGAACGGCCTCATTAAGAAGGGCGCCAAGAACTGGCTCTAAAAGAACAGGAATGTGACGGTCAGTACCGCCCGCATTGACATCTTTTTTCGTCATGCCCACCGTCATCATTCCTACCCCTTACTAAACTGAGCTTAAACACTCAGTACTAAACTTTACAAATCATTGCAGCGTCATTTTACACTACAAAAAACAATTCACCTAAGATTTGATATTACTTAAGATCAACAATTAAAAATCATCACAATTTGTAATTTTATTCGCTGTAAAATTACCCCATTTATTCAGCTGCACGCCCTTTGCCTAATAATTTACGCAAATCACGCACCTTACTGCGTGCTGCATTCCGTGCATCTTCAAACTGGGTGGGCTCCCACATCTGGAATTTATCCCCAAGTCCAACGAAGGTCACTTGCCCATCAAAGCCTGCAACATCACGTAAACGTTGCGGCAATACAATACGACCATCGCTATCTATTTTTAAATATTCACTTTCACCAAATAGAGCTGTCGCCAACTGATCTTTTTCATCAGAATAAGGCGCCAAGTCCTCTAAAAGTCCACGAATATGCTTCACCAAACGAGGCCCACCAGCATCCAAAGCCGCGCTATCAAGCGCCGGGTGGCAAAATATTTCATCAGATTGTTCTTTAGCTAAAACAGCGCGAAACGATGCCGGAACAGAAACACGCCCTTTGGCGTCGATCTTATTAGTAAAGCTGGAAACAAACTCATCCATCTAACACGGCTTTCAGATCTCAATTAACAGACAACCAATATGAAATGACCTAGCCCTTAGATTTAGCTAAATCCCTCCAGTGGCTTATCCCCCTGAAATTCAGTCCCATCCTAAAATTTGAGTAGCCCCTTGCACTCAAATTTCATAACAAAGCCCCCGCTTCATCCCCCAAATTCTGTGTCCTCAAGTACGCCTTAAGTCAGACCTCATTTAAGAACAAAGATGATGTGTGAAAAAAATGGGGGTGGCGGCTCATATCCTGTGGCCTCTTTGGAAGTGAGCTAACACCATCCCCCAATGCCCCACATCATCCGAATGGGTATCTATGGGATACTCTGGGATATTATGGGTGTCAATGGAAATTAATGGTTTATTTAGGTTTAAACATGGGTTCATACTGACAAAAAGAACTTCAAAATAATCGTTCATCTAAAAAACAAGCAGCAATATCAATGGTTTAATGAATTTTTCTTGAAGCAAGACAGTATGTGGCCGTTTTACCACCACAAGTAGATTTCACCAGAACTGTTGATAAAGCGGGTAAAAAAATAAGAAATACTGAGAAAACAACCGAAGGAAAATCACTCAGTTTGACGAGTGATTTGGAAAAACAAATAGAAAACAAGTATCTAATTTGATTATTCATGACCTATAGTTGATCTTAAAAATTTGAGAACAAAACCAGGCACAGAATTGACAGAACCAGCCCGGAAATGGCACAACCGTGCAAGAGCCCTTCTAAGGCGACAGAAAACGTAAAATAATTAGTCCTAAAACTTAGGAAAGCCGAGTATGAGCAACGTTGCCGCATCTAGTTTCACTGTAACATCATGGGAAGAACAACCCTTCGATGGGCCCTCAGATGGACTAAAAATAACACAAGCCATAGTCACAACAAGTTTTGCTGGAGATATAACGGGCGTAGGTTCCGTTATTTACATTATGAAGCATCAGGCAAACGGCATGGCAAACTTCATTGGCTTGCAACAAATTAACGGCTCTATCGGCAATCTCAAAGGAAGCTTCGCCATTGAACAAAATGGTTTCTTTGATGGAAAAGAAGCAAAGGGCACCTGTGTCGTACAAAAAGGCTCCGGCACAGGTGATTTCGCCAATCTAAATGGTGAGGGTGAGTTCGTCGCCCCCATGGGCAAAGAAGGCAGCCTAAATCTCAACTACAATCTTTAAAACAACTACCAGTATTTAAACCGCTGGATCTTCCGGTACAGTCGCCTGCATAGATGCACGCAATCTCATTTCCTGATACCAGGCAGAAAGTTCAGGATGCCGATCACGCCATTTAAGATGCGGCATACGAAAATCAACGTAGGCCATCGCACAAGCAATCGATATATGACCTAGATTCAATTTAGCATCCATTCCCTTAATCATTTTAGCCGCAGCCCCAACGCCACGAGCAACCGCAATCTCATCACGAACTATTTTTTCTTTTATTTGCTTGTCCGCCGGTCGCTTGCGCTCAAGAATAGATCGAATGGCAACATCAATCATAGTATCAGCATGAGCCTCAGCTTGCAGCACAAACCAGCGACTTGCCCCAGCTTCGGGTACAAATTTAGGGCCCTGCATATTACTTTCAATATAATCGACTATGAGTTTACTATCATAAAACACCACACCATTCGTCAAAATCATAACAGGCACACGGCTCATAGGGTTATGAGCAACAAGTTCTTTAGGGTCTTCAAAGGCATTAACATTTTCAACTTCAATATCATCAAAACCTTTTTCAATGAGCAACACACGCACCTTACGAACAAATGGTGATGTTTGGCTACCTATGAGTCTCATCGCGTTTCTCCAAATTAAAGTTAAATTATTCAGTGACTATGCATTCCAGTGATTTGGCATCTAAGTCAAGTTCAAATCAAAATCTTTAGCCAGCTGGCCTATAAGCCGGGTTCTGTAATGTTCATTAAAAAAACAAACACTGATGACCATTCATCTAGGCTTAATGTTACCACCAAGCTCAAGCAACCAACCCGGATGTCGTGAAGAAACACACGTCAAATCAACTCATAGAATTAATTTGAAACATCCCTATTTGGTTTTGCTCCGGATGGGGTTTACCCTGCCACATCTTTTACAAGATGTGCGGTGCGCTCTTACCACACCCTTTCACCCTTACCTAACTAAGTCAGGCGGTTTACTTTCTGCGGCACTTTCCCTAAGGTTCAGCTCCCATGCAAGCATGAAAACCTCCCTCGCCGGGATTTCCCCGGCATCCTGTTTCCTTGGAGCCCGGACTTTCCTCTTAAACTCTAACAAGTAGAGCCAAGCGATCATCCAGCCAGCTGACATGTTATGTGTGATGCAATCAATCTTGAAAAAGGTCAAGCTTTAATCATACCTAGCAATTGATCAACGAGATCAATTGTTTGAAGATCAAGCATTCCATCAACTTTTGAAGTTCGATAATGACGTTGAAAAGCTGTAACAACCTGAGCGGTGCGCTGATCTAACTCACCAGTAATTTCAATCCCATAACCAATGGCCAAAAACTTGCGCTGCAATTCAATTAACAAAGCTTCTTCCAAATCAGGACATTTATTATCAACCTCATCATCAGCCTCTAGCCAAAGCCCAACGCCTTTTTTCGCAAGTCTTCTCCAATCAAAATGAGCACCTGGGTCTTGCTTACGGTGAGGAGCTACATCAGAATGCCCCAACACTCTATGAGGTTTGATTTTATGTCGTTTAACAATATCAGCGCACAGCTCAGTTACGGCAACCATTTGCGCTTCACCATAAGAAGGCACTCGTTGAAGCGCATAACCTTGGTTCTGGATCTCAATCCCAATTGAACAAGAATTAATATCAGTCTCACCCGCCCATTCAGCTTCGCCAGCATGCCAAGCTCTGTGTTTCTCGGCGACCATTTGAATAATACGCCCTCGCCCATCAACCAAATAATGGGAAGAAACACCACCTTCAGGTGTGGTCAGCAATTGAAGAGCATAGTCATTGGTAGGTGTCGCCGTATAATGGAGTAACAACAAGTCAATTTTAACGGCGGGGCAATGAGCAGAGCCTGTTTGAATAGCAGCAGGGTCACATAAATTAACCGTAGCTCGCCGCTCATTAAAATTAACAGACGGAACCCAATCTCCATCTTTCAAAAGCGCTGTATCTGTTGGAATAGGTAGGCTTGAAACATCAATATCTTCAGACACATCAATTCCTTATTATTTGGCGCTTCAGTTGCACACACTTTAGTGCGTCCTCAGGTTGCCCACTAGCAAACGGCGCGGCATCCGCGCAATCTAAAAACTACACCCAATTTTTGGGCGGAATATACAAGTTAAAGCCCGCGTTGTTTGGATACAACATCATAAGCTTCATTAATCCCCTGCAACCGCTCTGTTGCAATGGCAATAAATTCTTCAGGCACACCGCGTGCGATTAATTTATCCGGATGATTATCACGAACAAGCTGGCGATAATGTGATTTTAGATCATCATCTGATGCATCTGGCTCAAGCCCTAATATCTGATAGGGGTTTTCTTTTTTATTAATCACATGCCGCGCTTGAATATTAGCAAATTCACTTTCAGAAAAACCAAAAATGCGAGCTACCTCTTCTAGAAAAGCAATCTCGTTAGGATGAAGAATATTATCAGCCTTTGCAATGTGGAACAAACCATCGAGCACATCAGATAAAATTTGTTTTTCGCCCTTCATGCAGGTTGCTAACTGTTTGGCATAAGCATCAAACCCAGCCACATCTTGCTTTGCTAAATCAAAAAGACGAGCCACATTTTTTATATCATCATCGGGAACTTTAAAAACTTCTTTAAAGGCTTTAATTTCGTCTTGAACAACAACTCCGTCGGCTTTAGCCATCTTGGCCCCAAGCGCGATCACACCAACTGTAAAGGCAACTTCACAATCGCTCGGGCGTTCTTCTTCCATCCAATGGTCAACAGCAAAATGCCCGGCCATTAAGCCAAGCACACCACCAACTGGCCCGCCAACGGCAAGGCCAGCAGCACCACCAGCAAGCTTTCCCCAAATAGACATTTTGCAAACATTCCTTAAACTAGATGCGAGACCATCAAAAAACCAGCCAACATCTTACAATCGTTACATAGCTAACCGAAAAACCAAACCGGCCAGCATCTCTTTTATTTTCTCTTTTATGTGTTATTTATAATATGTTTTCATCAATTTAACAGCCCCTTTAAAAATGCCAGTAACTTTATAAAACTCATTCTGTAGAATGATTTACTTTTCGCAACAAACCTACAAGTCCGGCAAAACCCATATATCGAGCTAAAATGAACACCAGCAAATCCCTAAAACCTAAAAAAGAAAATCAAACAGAAAACAATAAATGGTCTTTCTGGATTGATCGCGGCGGCACATTCACAGACATTTTAGCAAAAGCCCCAAATGGTGAATTACACCCCCTAAAGCTCCTTTCAGAAAACCCTGATGCATATGAAGACGCAGCCATAGAAGGCATCAGACAATCATTAAGCCTAAAACCGTCAGATCCAATTCCAGCTCATATGATTGATACGGTTAAAATGGGAACAACCGTCGCAACAAACGCCCTTCTCGAGCATAAAGGAGAACCAACGCTCCTACTAACAAGTTCAGGGTTATCAGATGTCTTAGAAAT
This sequence comes from Hyphomicrobiales bacterium, assembly GCA_021775385.1. Classification (GTDB taxonomy): domain Bacteria; phylum Pseudomonadota; class Alphaproteobacteria; order Rhizobiales; family HXMU1428-3; genus HXMU1428-3. The sequence continues at coordinate 11,641 of JAJFHW010000372.1, forward strand.
CGGCACTCAGGCCCGAGCAGACATCTTCGCTCTAAACATCATCAAACCTCAAATGCTCTATAGCAAATCCATTCCCATAGAAGAACGCATAAATGCTGATGGCACCATAATCATCCCACTCAATAAGAAAAAAACAAAAAAAGTACTACAAGAACAATTTGATAATGGCCTACGCTCAGTTGCCATCCTTTTAATGCACAGCTACAAATTCCCGGTTCATGAAAAAGAAATCGCAAAACTTGCCAAAGAAATCGGCTACACTCAAATCTCCACCAGTCACAAAACCAGCCCATTAATCAAATACATCCCACGCGGCGACACAACAGTAATAGATGCATATCTCTCACCAATCCTACATCACTACACATCCCAAATAGCTAAAAAGCTAAACATCAACATATCAAACACCAACTCATCAAATATAGACCTCACTTTCATGACCTCATCAGGGGGACTAACTTCTTATGATAAATTTGATGGCAAAGACGCCATTTTGTCTGGCCCAGCCGGTGGCATTGTTGGTGCTGCAAGAACAGCTGCCAATGCAGGCATAGATAAAATCTTATGTTTCGATATGGGAGGCACCTCAACTGATGTCGCACATTTCGCAGGACACTATGATGTCAGTTTCGAGACAGAAATCGCCGGACATCGCCTCCAATCTCCAATGCTTCATATTCACACCGTCGCAGCTGGTGGCGGATCAATCCTCACATATAAAAACCAAAGGCTAGCAGCCGGACCTGAAAGCGCTGGCGCAAATCCAGGCCCAATGAGTTACGGTAAAGGCGGGCCTTTAACAATTACAGATGCCAATCTAATAACAGGCCGCATCAACAAAGATTACTTCCCACATATTTTTGGCCCAAATCAAAACGAACCCTTAAACCTTGATACCGTCAAAGACGCCTTTAAAAATCGTGCCGACGAAATTAACAAGCAATCAGAGGCCGATCTCACAGCTGAAACATGCGCAGAAGGCTACTTGAAAATTGCGAATGAAAACATGGCCGCCGCTATTAAAAAAATATCTATCGAGCGCGGCATTGATATCAAAGATTACACCCTGCAATGCTATGGCGGTGCTGGCGGTCAACATGCAGCAGATATTGCCGACTTACTAGGCGTGAAAAGAATATTCATCCACAAACATTCAAGTCTTTTATCAGCTTACGGCATGGGGCTTGCCAGACAATCCGCCCGAAGAAGTAAAATGATATCCCATGCATTATCAACAATCAATAATGACGAGTTCAATAATTTAAGAGCGAACCTAACCCAAGAAACAGAAG
>JAJFHW010000373.1 GCA_021775385.1 Hyphomicrobiales bacterium
CCAGCTTTCACTTTCGTACCAGGATCAACAGAAAGCACAGCTTCAACAGAAAGGATAGATCTTGCCTCACCACCACGTTGTGTTTCTTTAATTTCACCTTTTGCATCAGTGACAACAATTGCTGGCTTCAAGTTCTCACCGCGTGGGCTAGAACGCCAATCAATAATCACACGGTTAGCAATACCTGTTGCCTCATCAAATTGTTCGTCAACAGAAATGCCATCAGTCAAATCTTCAAATGAAGCTATACCATCAACTTCACAGAGAATCGGACGGGTATAAGGATCCCATTCAGCAATACGCATACCGCGTTTTACCTTATCGCCCTCATCAACTTTCAAATGCGCGCCTTGTAAGATTTTATGCGTCGCAAGTTCTTTTCCATCTGGATCAAGAATAACAAGAACCAAATTTCGAGCCATAGCAACCAGACGGCCTTGGCTATCTTTCGCAATATTTTTATTCTTAAAGCTTACAGTACCATCATAGCTAGCTTCAACAAACGAGCTGTCAACAACCTGCGCCGTACCACCAATGTGGAACGTCCGCATAGTAAGCTGAGTACCAGGCTCACCAATTGATTGCGCTGCAATAACACCCACAGCTTCACCAAGGTTCACAGGAGTACCACGAGCAAGGTCACGACCATAACATTTAGCGCAACAGCCATTCCTAGTTTCACAAGTCAAAACTGATCTAATCTGAATTTCTTGTACAGACGAATTATCTAACGCCACTGCATCAGCTTCATCAATCAGCTTACCAGCTTCAAGAACAACTTTACCGCTTTCTGGATCAACAACTTGATCAGCAACAGTCCGGCCAAGTGCACGTGTGCCAAGCGACACAATAATTTCACCAGAATCCACCGCAGCAGAAACAGCAATAGATTTATCCGTTTTACAATCAAGCTCATTAATAATGCTATCTTGTGCCACATCAACGAGACGGCGTGTCAAATAACCAGAGTTCGCAGTTTTAAGAGCTGTATCAGCAAGACCTTTTCGCGCACCGTGAGTGGAGTTAAAGTACTCAAGAACGGTCAAACCTTCTTTAAAGTTCGACGTAATCGGTGTTTCGATAATGTCACCAGATGGTTTCGCCATCAAACCGCGCATACCAGCAAGTTGTTTCATCTGTTGGGGTGAACCACGAGCACCAGAGTGCGCCATCATGTAAACCGAGTTCGTTGGAATAGTCCGACCAGTTTCCTCATCAATATGCACCGCAGAAATACGGTCCATCATTTCAGCTGCAACTTTGTCAGTACATTTGGCCCAAGCATCAACAACCTTGTTGTATTTCTCACCGCGCGTAATCAAACCATCATTATACTGCTGCTCATATTCACGAGCTAATTCTGAAGTATCATCAACGATCTTCGCTTTGGTGTCAGGAATAACCATGTCATCCTTACCAAACGAAATACCAGCAAGACACGCATGCTTAAATCCGGTTTGCATAATACGGTCACAGAAAATAACAGATTCTTTCTGACCACAATTCCGGTAAACCGCGTCAATCATACCAGAAATTTCTTTCTTGGTGAGCATGCGGTTGATGATCTCAAAAGAAACACCAGGTTTCTTAGGTAATAATTCACCAAGGATCATACGGCCAGGCGTAGTATCATAAACAGTACTAATTTCCTCACCAGCATCATCAATCGACTTATAGCGACCTTTAATTTTCGTATGAAGCGTTACAACTTTATTATCAAGCGCATGACGGATCTCAGCAACAGAGCCGAACATCATGCCCTCACCAGGTTCTTTATCATAAATGAGCGATAGGTAATAAAGCCCAAGCACAATATCCTGAGACGGCACAATAATCGGCGCACCGTTCGCAGGATGAAGTACGTTGTTTGTTGACATCATCAACACACGAGCTTCAAGTTGCGCTTCAAGTGAAAGTGGTACGTGAACCGCCATTTGGTCACCGTCAAAGTCAGCGTTAAACGCCGCACAAACAAGTGGGTGCAGCTGAATAGCTTTACCTTCAACCAACACTGGTTCAAACGCCTGAATACCAAGACGGTGCAAAGTAGGTGCACGGTTCAACATCACAGGATGTTCGCGAATAACTTCATCCAAGATATCCCAAACTTCCGGCTTTTGCTTCTCGACAAGCTTTTTCGCTTGTTTCACGGTCGAAGCATACCCCTTCGCATCAAGTCGTGAATAGATAAACGGTTTAAACAGCTCCAACGCCATTTTCTTAGGAAGACCACATTGATGCAGTTTCATTTCCGGGCCAACCACAATCACAGAACGGCCTGAATAGTCAACACGTTTACCAAGCAAGTTCTGACGGAAGCGACCTTGCTTACCCTTCAACATGTCAGAAAGTGATTTAAGTGGACGCTTATTCGCGCCAGTAATAACCCGGCCGCGGCGGCCATTATCAAACAATGCATCAACAGATTCTTGTAACATCCGCTTTTCGTTACGAATGATAATATCAGGCGCGCGTAGTTCAATCAGGCGCTTAAGACGATTGTTCCGGTTAATCACACGGCGATAAAGGTCGTTCAAATCTGAGGTCGCAAACCGGCCGCCATCAAGTGGTACAAGCGGGCGTAGTTCCGGCGGGATCACAGGCACAACAGTGAGGATCATCCACTCAGGACGGTTACCAGATGTAATGAAAGCTTCAACAACCTTCAAACGTTTAGCAAGTTTCTTAGGCTTCAGCTCTGTCGTTGCTTCAGCAATTTCCTGACGCAATTGATCACGAATAGTAGGTAGGTCAAGACCCATCAAAATTTCGCGAATAGCTTCCGCACCAATGCCAGCAGTAAAGGCATCATCACCATATTCTTCTTGAGCATCCATATACTCTTCTTCAGAAAGCAATTGGCCTTCCTGGAACGGAGTAATACCAGCCTCAATAACGATATAACTTTCAAAATAAAGAACCCGCTCAAGATCCTTCAATGTCATATCTAAGAGTTGGCCAATACGAGATGGTAATGATTTCAAGAACCAAATATGAGCAACCGGCGCTGCAAGTTCAATGTGGCCCATGCGCTCACGGCGCACTTTCGTCAAGGTAACCTCAACACCGCATTTCTCGCAGATAACGCCTTTATACTTCATCCGCTTATATTTGCCGCAAAGACATTCATAGTCTTTTACAGGACCGAAAATCCGTGCGCAAAACAAACCATCACGCTCAGGCTTAAACGTTCTGTAGTTAATAGTGTCTGGCTTTTTAATTTCACCAAAAGACCAAGAATGAATTTCTTCAGGGCTCGCAATCGAAATTCGAATTTGATCGAATGTAGATTGAGGCGTCTGAGGATTAAAGAGATTGACGGCGTCGTGGTTCATCCCGGTTCTCCATTTAGAAAGAGCTTCCTCTTTCAGTCTCGCAACGTTGAGTTCTTTCAACAATGCATTAATTAAATATCTAATTCAAAAGCAGATTAGAGAGGAGTTATTACCACTCCCCTCAAACAATCATTCTGCTGCTTCACTCAGCAGCGTCAGCATCTGCTTCTGCTTCTGGTTTCGTTAATCGTTCTTTTTGCTCTGATAAGCGATCAAAAGTCACATCAACAGCTGGCTCAATATCCTTGAACTGTTCAAGCTCAACATTAAGACCAAGTGCACGCATCTCTTTAATCAACACGTTAAAGCTTTCTGGAATACCAGCTTCAAATGCATCATCTCCGCGAACAATCGCTTCATAAACTTTTGTCCGGCCTGCTACATCGTCAGACTTAACAGTAAGCATTTCCTGCAATGTGTAAGCAGCACCATAAGCTTCAAGTGCCCACACTTCCATTTCACCAAAGCGCTGACCACCGAATTGAGCTTTACCACCCAATGGTTGTTGCGTAACAAGGCTGTATGGACCAATTGAACGGGCGTGAATCTTGTCATCCACCAAGTGGTGAAGTTTCAAGAGATACTTATACCCAACAGTCACTTTCCGATCAAACGGTTCACCTGTCCGGCCATCATGTAATGTCACCTGACCAGAGGCATCAAGCCCCGCACGCTCAAGCAATTCAACAATGTCCGGCTCATGCGCACCATCAAAAACAGGTGTAGCAATCGGCACTCCGTTACGAAGGTTAAAACCAAGTTCATAAAGGTCATCTTCAGAATAATCATCAACGATGTCAGCATCGCCATAAACCTTCTCAACGGCCTCTTTAACTGGTGTGATATCTTTTTCAATACGATAAGCTTCCATCGCATCATCAATCACACGGCCAAGACCGCGGCAAGCCCAACCCATATGTGTCTCTAAGATCTGTCCAACATTCATACGAGATGGCACACCAAGTGGGTTAAGTACGATATCAACCGGCGTTCCATCTTCAAGATAAGGCATATCTTCTTGTGGAACGATTTGTGAAATCACACCCTTGTTACCATGGCGTCCAGCCATTTTATCACCAGGCTGAAGTTTACGCTTCACAGCAACAAAGACTTTAACCATCTTCATCACACCAGGTGGTAATTCATCACCACGTTGGAGCTTATCAACCTTGTCAACAAAACGTTGCTCAAGTAGCTTTTTAGCTTCTTCATATTGCTTTTGAATGGCTTCAACTTCAGCCATAGCTTTTTCATTCTTAAGGGCAATTTCCCACCACTGTGAACGAGGAATACCATCAAGAGCTTCTTCAGAAACTTTAGAACCTTTGCGAAGGTCCTGGACACCTTGGATAACTTCTTTGCCCATAAGGGCATCTCTCAAACGGCCATAAACGTTCCGGTCGAGAATTTGCATTTCGTCATCGCGGTCTTTTGCAAGACGTTCAATTTCCTCGCGCTCAATAGCCATCGCACGTTCATCTTTTTCAATACCATGACGGTTGAAAACACGAACCTCAACAACAGTACCAACAACACCAGGAGATAGTTTAAGAGATGTGTCACGAACGTCAGAAGCTTTTTCACCAAAGATCGCCCGAAGAAGTTTTTCTTCAGGGGTCATTGGGCTCTCGCCCTTAGGTGTAATCTTACCAACAAGAATATCACCCGGCTTCACCTCAGCACCAATATAAACAATACCAGCTTCGTCGAGGTTTTTTAGAGCTTCTTCTGAGATATTTGGGATATCACGAGTAATTTCTTCTGGCCCAAGCTTCGTATCACGCGCCATCACTTCAAATTCTTCAATGTGAATTGAGGTGAACACGTCATCACGCTTAATGCGCTCAGAAATAAGGATTGAATCCTCAAAGTTGTAACCATTCCAAGGCATAAACGCCACGAGAACGTTTTTACCCAAAGCCAAATCACCAAGATCAGTTGATGGACCATCAGCAATGATGTCACCAGCTTTCACTGTATCATTCACCTTCACCAATGGGCGTTGGTTGATACATGTATTTTGGTTTGAGCGTTGGAATTTACGCATATTGTAAATATCAACACCCGGCTTCGATGGATCCTGCTCTTCGGTCGCACGAATAACAATCCGCGTACCATCAATCTGATCAACAATACCGGTCCGCCGCGCTGCAATTGCAGCACCACTATCACGAGCAACAACTTCTTCCATACCAGTTCCAACAAATGGAGCCTCAGGCTTCAGAAGTGGCACCGCTTGTCGTTGCATGTTTGATCCCATAAGAGCGCGGTTCGCGTCATCATTTTCAAGGAAAGGAATAAGAGCCGCCACAACAGACACAAGCTGTTTTGGAGAAACGTCGACAAAGTCAACCTTCTCGTTCGGAACCATCAACGCATCGCCGCCATGACGACAGTTGATCATATCTTCAGCAAACTTTCCTTCATCTGTAAGAGGAACAGAAGCTTGCGCAACATAGTGACGAGTTTCTTCCATTGCTGAAAGATAAATAACTTCGCCGCTAACCTTGCCATCAATCACTTTTCTATAAGGGCTTTCAATAAAGCCGTATTTATTCACCCGCGCATAAGTCGCTAATGAGTTGATCAAACCAATGTTCGGTCCCTCAGGAGTTTCAATCGGGCAAATACGACCATAGTGAGTTGGGTGCACGTCACGAACTTCAAAACCAGCACGTTCACGTGTCAAACCACCTGGTCCAAGCGCAGACAAACGGCGCTTGTGAGTAATTTCAGAAAGCGGATTAGTTTGGTCCATAAATTGAGACAATTGACTTGATCCAAAGAACTCACGAACAGCAGCAGCTGCTGGTTTCGCATTGATCAAATCTTGTGGCATCACAGTATCAATATCGACAGAACTCATACGCTCTTTAATCGCCCGCTCCATACGAAGCAAACCAACACGATATTGATTTTCCATCAATTCACCAACAGAGCGAACCCGGCGGTTACCAAGGTGATCAATATCATCAATCTCACCCTTACCATCACGAAGATCAACAAGTGTCTTCATAACGCCAATGATATCTTCTTTGCGCAATGTGCGAACAGTGTCTTCACATTCAAGCTGAAGACGAATATTCATCTTCACCCGGCCAACCGCAGAAAGATCATAACGCTCAGAATCAAAGAACAAACCATTGAACACAGCTTCAGCAGCTTCCACAGTAGGTGGCTCACCTGGGCGCATAACACGGTAAATATCAATCAAAGCTTCTTCACGATTATTCGCTTTATCAACCATCAATGTGTTGCGCATAAACGCACCAGTGTTCACATGGTCAATATCAAGAATTGGCAATTCTTTAAGGCCAAACTCTTTAAGTTTTTCAAGCAAATCACCGTCAAGTTCCGCACCGGCTTCAGCAATAATTTCACCGGTTTCCATATTCACAACTTCTTCAGCCAAGTAGTGAGTGAATAGCTCTTCATCAGTAAATAATAGGCGCTTCAGTCCGTCTTCAGAAAGTTTCTTAGCTTGACGAGCCGTTACTTTTTTGCCGGATTCAATTGCAACTTCACCAGTTTTAGCATTGATCAAATCAGCTTGAGGTTTCACACCTTTAAAGCGTTCAGGAACAAACTCGGTGCTCCAACCTTCTTTTTCCATTTTATAGATAATTTTATCATAAAACAGTTCAAGAATTTCTTCGTCATCATGACCAAGAGCATATAAAAGCGCTGTTGCTGGTAGCTTACGGCGACGGTCAATACGAACATGTACGATATCTTTGGCATCAAATTCAAAATCAAGCCAAGACCCACGGTAAGGAATGATCCTTGCAGCAAATAACAATTTACCTGAAGAGTGAGTTTTACCACGATCATGGTCAAAGAACACACCGGGCGAACGGTGCATCTGACTAACAATAACCCGCTCAGTACCGTTCACAACGAAAGTCGCGTTATCGGTCATGAAAGGAATATCACCCATGTAAACATCTTGCTCTTTGATGTCTTTAACTGATTTAGCACCAGTTTCTTCATTGACATCAAAAACAATCAAACGCAGCGTCACTTTAAGTGGCGCAGCATATGTCATGTCACGTTGTTGACACTCTTCAACGTCATATTTGGGTTTCTCAAATTCAAAAGCAACGAATTCTAAAGTCGCACGCTCAGAAAAGTCAGTAATTGGAAACACTGATGTGAAAACAGATTGCAGGCCCTCATCAGACCGACCACCTTCTGGCACATCCACCATTAGAAATTCATCATATGATCTTTTTTGAACTTCGATGAGATTGGGCATTTTCGCAACTTCTGCGATGGACCCAAATTTCTTTCTTATGCGCTTGCGACCGGTGAACGTCTTAGCCATATCAGCTCCTCAGGTGCTTAGATATTGAAAAAGCCTCCGCCTAAATAAAAGGAGATGCTCATTTCAATTTGTCATTTATGTAAAGCGTCGAAATTTTTATATTTCGTTTTAATTTTAAAACCGCTTATCAAATATGTTTCTCAAAAACCTATTGAATAAAAGGTCTTTACGTCTGTTCGGCGGCAAATACAACCAACCTTAAAGTCAATAAAATGAGGGAGCATATCGCTCCCTCATTTAATAAATTACTTAAGTTCAACTGTTGCACCAGCTGCTTCAAGTTTAGCTTTAAGCTCATCAGCTTCAGCTTTGCTGCAAGCTTCTTTAATAGCTTTAGGAGCACTTTCAACAAGATCTTTTGCTTCTTTCAAGCCAAGACCTGTAATGCCGCGAACTTCTTTAATGACATTAATTTTCTTGTCGCCAGCAGAAGCTAGAACAACATCAAATTCAGTCTTTTCTTCAGCAGCACCAGCATCACCGCCAGCTGCAGCAACAGCTACAGGAGCAGCAGCAGAAACGCCCCACTCTTCTTCAAGACGTTTTGCAAGATCAGCAGCTTCCATCACTGTTAGGCTTGAAAGCTCAGTTACTAGTTTATCTAAATCAGCCATTTTATTTTCCTATAATAATCGATTTGTTTAATTTGCTTGGAACTCGAAAAGCTCTATTCGCTTGCAGCTTTTGCTGCCATCACCCGCGCCAGTTGTCCACCTGGTGCGTTTAGAACCCGTGCAACATTGCCGGCTGGTGCTTGTAGCAAGCCAACAATTTTACCTCTAAGCTCATCAAGTGATGGTAAGGCTGCTAGAGAATTCACGGCTGCCTGATCCAGAATAGTTGCACCCATAGCACCACCAAGAAGAACGAGCTTGTCATTTTCCTTAGCGAACTTGGCTGCAATCTTTGGCGCACTAACCGGATCTTCAGAGGTCATAATACAAGTAGGACCAGTGAATAAATCGGATAATTCTTGTGCGTCTGTATCTTTAAGCGCGAGCTTAACGAGCCGGTTCTTTGCCACTTGCATAGATCCACCAACTTCACGAAGCTGACTGCGAAGGGCAGTCATATCGGAA
>JAJFHW010000374.1 GCA_021775385.1 Hyphomicrobiales bacterium
CTGATGCAGAAAAGGCATCACTCCTTCTTCGTATAGTGAGGGTTTGTTTTCTCTCACAGCTATTCTGTTGCTAACGCAACAGGCCTCCGAGGGCGGCGCTTGCGCCGGGCAAGCGAGCTTGCCATGTCCTGATGCCGAAAAGGCATCACTCCTTCTTCGTATAGTGAGGGTTTGTTTTCTCTCACGGCTATTTCAAAGGCGTTTTGTGGCACTTCAGTTGCCCTCTAGCAACCGTTGCGGCATCTAAAACACTATAGATTATGGTTTCTGGGTTGCTTTGGGGCCGGTATAAACGATTTTCCCCATATGATTTGGTATTGATGCCGTGATTTAAGCTTAATTTTATGATAGTTATTCATTGAGTGATTTGCTTGTCAGCGGCTCTTCATTGCATGTTCTTTATCAAACATTTCATATAGGCTTCTTTAATTTAATATGATCAAAACTGATTTTTTTCAGATCAAATTTTATGCATGCAACTGGTTATCTTTAGCCGTGTTGATTTGTGTTTTATCAGGAATTTCATATAGTATTTTTCCGTCAATTGGGTTTATTCAAACTGCCAATGCCCAAAGCGATGATGATGATAATGTTACTCCTCAAACTGAGACATCTGAACAGATGCGCAAGAGGCTTGCTGATGAAAAACGTAAGCTGCAAGCAATCCAATCAAAAAGAAAAGGCGTTAACAAGCAAGTTAAGGAACTTGATGTAGAGCGCGGCCGGTTAAATAAATTGTTGATTGAATATGCTCAACGAATTCAAAAGAGTGAAGGCAATTTAACCAGCCTTGAATCTAAACTTTCTAACTTACACAACAAAGAAGATAAGCTTCGACAGTCTATGTTGAAACGCCGTGTAGCTATTGCTGATATGCTTGGTCTTCTTCAGAGGATGGCGCGCAACCCGCCTCCTATTATGGCGACACACCGAGATGATAGTTTGAAAATGGTGCGTAGTGCTATGTTGATGTCTAACATTTTGCCGAAACTAAAAACTCAAGCAGATAGTCTCAAAAGTGAGCTCACTAACCTTGTTAGCTTAAAAACAACTATTACCAAACAGTCAGAACAACTTCGAATTCAAAATGCTGAAATGGAGTCTGACCAATTACGGGTAAAAGAATTATTGCAGGAAAAGAATTCTCGCATTCTTAGTCACAATAAAGAACTACAAGAATTCGAACAACGGGCGAAGTCTCATTCTAAATCAGTGGCCAGCCTGGGCGATTTGATCGCCAAAGTTGACCTAGAGATGAAGCGAAAAACAGAACTTGGTGCTTATGAAAATCAACTGGTTGTTGATGAAAAGCTAGCCAAGGAGAAATTTGGCAATAAGGCTGCTGTTGAACTTACTCCGGATGAAAAAAGAAAAGCCTTTATTGACCCTGGCCGCATAAAACCGGCACTTCCCTTTGGAAAAGCGAAACAAACGCTTTCTTTGCCCGTTCGAGGCAAACAGTTGCGCCGATTTGGCGACAAGGACAAATATGGAAGCGCATCTAAGGGGATTAGCATGCAAACCCGTGCCAATGCCCAAATTACGTCACCATCGGATGGTTGGATAGCTTATGCTGGGAAATTCCGCTCTTATGGGCAACTTCTCATCATTAATGCTGGTGGCGGGTATCATATTCTCCTAGCAGGTCTGGATCGGATCGATGTGAAGACTTCACAATTTGTTTTGGCTGGTGAGCCGATTGGTGTCATGAAAGAGCCGGATGGTTTTTCTGCAGCCGATAACAAAGCGAAAGCAAAAGGAAAAAATGGTAAAAAGGAGAGCAAAACCTCTTCTAACCCTGTTTTATATGTAGAATTTAGAAAAGATGGTCGCCCGATTGATCCAAATCCATGGTGGTCTGGTAACCAAGTTGCTAGTGATTAAAATTAGTGCCCAGAATAAAAATGTTTAACTTAATGAGCGCTGAAAGCTTTAATATGTTGAACAAAACTGATAAATTATGAAGTTATGAACAAGCAAAAGTGATTTTTGTTATCTTTTAAGGCATTGTAAAATTTTTAAATCATTGGCTTTTGAAGATCTAGCGCTTATTCTTCGCAGGTTACTTTGAACGTTTTTGCTTTAAATATACGTAATTAAGTCGCAATATAATGAGATCACACTAGTATTAGATCACATAATACAAGCAAGCCCATCTACCCGGTTACGACTGATCAAGTGAAATTAAATATAATAGCCACCGGTCTATAAAAAGGTATCTTTGAATATGAATTTTAAAACTTTTACATCATGTCTTGCCCTTGTTACCGCTGGCGCAATCATTGGAGGCGCATTTATTGGGTCGCGTAATGAGTTGTTGGCTCAATCTGGCAACACCAGCATTTATCGCCATCTGGATTTATTTGGTGATGTTCTTGAGCGTGTTCGCAATGATTATGTTGAACGACCTGATGATAAGAAGCTTATTGAAAGTGCCATAAACGGCATGTTGACTTCACTTGATCCTCATTCAGCTTATTTAAGCCCTGAAAGCCTCAGTGATATGCAAGTGCAAACACGCGGTGAATTTGGCGGTCTTGGTATTGAAGTTCGCATGGAAAACAATCTTGTGAAAGTCATTAGTCCTATTGATGGTACACCGGCAGCTGAGGCTGGCATACTTCCTGGCGATTATATTAGCGCGCTTAATGGTGAACAAGTTGAAGGGCTATCTCTTAAAGAAGCTGTTGACCGGATGAGAGGGCCTGTTGGTTCTGAAATTGCGATTACGATCCTTCGCAAGAATGTTAAAGAGCCTTTTGATGTTAAATTAAAACGCGCAATCATCCAAATCAATAAAGTTAGCCAGCGTATTGAGGGAGATGATATTGGATATGTTCGTCTGCCGTCTTTCCACGAACGCACTGCTTCTGGCCTTGAAGAAGCAGTTAATGAAATTCATAAAAAGATTTCTAAGGACAAAGTCAAAGGCTATATCATTGACCTTCGGAACAACCCTGGTGGGTTACTTGAACAAGCAATTAAAGTTTCGGATGCTTTCTTGGATGAAGGCGCAATTGTGATTACACGAGGACGCAACCTTGAAGAAACACAACGAGCTAATGCGCGACGCGGCGATATTACCAATGGTAAGAAAATTGTTGTGCTTATCAATGGTGGTTCTGCTTCAGCGTCTGAAATTGTAGCTGGTGCACTTCTTGATCATAAGAGAGCAACGATTGTTGGCTCTCGCTCATTTGGTAAGGGCTCTGTTCAAACAATTATTCCACTTGGACAAAATGGTGCTATTCGCCTAACAACTGCGCTTTATTATACACCTTCTGTTACATCTATTCAGGCGAAGGGTATTGTGCCTAACATCACTATTAATCAGGAATTGCCTGAAGAGTTTAAAGGCAAACCAATTAAGACTAAGGGTGAAGCTAGTTTGCGCGGCCATATTTCTGTGAATGAAAAGAAAGAAGAACAGCACGGTTCTCTTTCTTATGTTCCGAAAGATGCGAAAAAAGATACGCAATTACAATATGCAATCAAGCTTCTTCATGGTGAAGTCACACCTCCTCCAATGGAAGAAAAGAAATCTTCTGAATTGAAGAAGTCTTCTGAATTGAAGAAGCCTGTGGAAAAAACAGCTGCGAAAAAAGATAGTACTCCTGTTGAGCCGCCTTCCAAAGATGAACCAATTTCATCTGAGAAACCAATTACACCTGAAGAGCCTGTTGCAAAACCTAATTAGAATTTAAGAAACAGGTAATACCTTTTGGGTTAATTTAGGAGCTGATATGTGTCTACTTATCAGCTCCAATTTTTATGTTTATTAGGTATTTTTTGTCTATTTAGAAATTTTGACACTTTAACTAATGAAATTTTATTAATACCAGTCTGTTAAATAAGTAAGGCGTATCCCTCAACAGAGGTCATTATTGGTGAGCCTTATGAAGATTTTATACATAACATCTTGTGCTACAGTACTGATATTTCTCATGTTTTTTACGATCATGAGCCTTATCAATGCTCCTTTAGGCGGGCAACCCTATTCTATCACCAACCTCAATGACCGTAAAAAAGCAGAATTAAAACTAGCTGATCAACTTGCAGCTCTTGCTGCTGAAAAGAATAAAAAGCCCGTTAAAAAAGAAGCTTCTACTCAAAAAGAACCTCGTTATTTCAAAACTTTAGAAGGTAATCGTGTTGTAATGAGTGGTGAAAACACTGCTCTTAAGCGTAAAGATAAACCTATTCAGCATCTTAAAATCAATAATCCACCTTCTAACTCTCTGGAACTTGCTGATATAAAAACAGGCTTAACTCTCGTTCCTGATGGTGATTTGGTTGAAAAATCTAAGTATGGCCTCTTACCGCGCATTGCTCATAATGGTAAGCGAGCACAAGATGTCTATGCGCGACCGAATTTCATTAAATATATTAAAGACGACAGTATCAAAACGGTTTCAATATTGGTAACTAACCTTGGTCTGTCTAAACCTGTGAGTGATAATGCAATTGAAAAGTTGCCTCCTGAGGTCACTCTTTCATTCAACCCATATGCCGGGCAATTAAACGGCTGGGTGAAGCGCGCTCGTCGCAGTGGTCATGAGCTTATGTTGCAAGTGCCGATGGAACCCTTTGATTACCCAGATAATGATCCAGGCCCTCATACACTATTGAGCGGACTGTCTGACACGGTTAACTTGCAAAGGCTCAAATGGATCATGGCCCGGATGACTGGCTATGTTGGCATCGTCAATATTAATGGCAGCAAATTCAGCTCTCATGAGAGTGCGATGCTTCCAATTATGCACGAATTAAAAGTACGCGGTCTTACCTTTATGGATGCACACCCCCAAGCACCTGAAGCTTCCTATCAAGTTGCCAGAGAAATTAAGCTCGATTATCTGCAAGGAGCTGTTATTCTTGACCGCGTAATGAGCAAAAAAGCAATTGACCAATCTTTGAAAAAACTTGAACAAATTGCCCTTACTCAAGGGTCTGCTATTGGTGTGATGTCTGGCTTGCCGTTAAGTATACAACGGCTTACTGAGTGGTCTGCTTCATTGAAGAAAAAAGGCATTCACCTTGTACCGATTTCTTCAACCCTTGTAAAACCAAGCTGATAACTTGTTTTCTCTGATTTCTCTCACGGCTATTCTATGAGCTGAAGCTCATAGGCCTGCGAGTGCGCGGCGCTTACGCCCGTCAGCTGTCCTACCATGTCCTAGGCACTACGTAGAGCAGTACTCTTTCTTTGTATA
>JAJFHW010000375.1 GCA_021775385.1 Hyphomicrobiales bacterium
AGTGTTATGGCTTTCTGCCCTGAGGGAGGGCAGTACTATACCTTCGAGTGGATGGGTCGTAATGTGCTTTGGATGCTTACTAACAACTGAGGTGGCGACCGAGCTTTTTTGTTGGCGCTTTAGGTTGCCTATTAATTACCGCGCATAGCGGTGTACTAGATTGATAAATTTTTTAAAATTTAAAGCCGGTACTTTATGATAAGTAACGGCTTTTTTTATGAATATTTGTCTAGTTTATGAGGCTACTAATTGGCTCTCGCGAAAATGTGAGCCTAATTGAGATGTGCTTTTCTTTTTACCAGCTATAATGATTTTAACTTGAATAGCAGGAGAATTGGCGGATGCTAATGAGATCTATTTTTATAAAGTGCCTTATTGGTCTTTCTTTTATATTGGGTAGTGGAACTTTAAGTTTTGCTGAAGGACAGAATAATGGTGGTTTATCAATTTTTAAAATAAAGCCAGCGCACACAGTTGTGGAACTTTTTACAAGCCAGGGGTGTTCATCTTGTCCGCCAGCTGATGTGCTATTAGAAAAATATGTAACAGCTCCAAATGTGATTGCACTTAGTTATTCTGTTGATTATTGGGATTATCTTGGATGGCGGGATACTTATGGCAAAAAAGCTAATAGTGAACGCCAACGTAATTATGCACGGACAAGAGGTGATGGATCTGTTTATACGCCGCAAGCGATTGTTAATGGCCTTGAGCATATGAATGGAGCGAGCCAGTATAAAATCAACACTAAGATTAAGGAAACAAAGCAGAGATTAAGTACCAAACTTATTAAGCTGGAGTTTGCTGAGATTGAAGATAATAAAGTTCGTATTTGGTCAGATGATGCTGCTTCAACACAGGGTGTTGTTCTATGGATGGTGTGGGTAAAAGACAAGGCGAATGTTGCTATACGCCGCGGCGAGAACAGAGGCCGTACTATTGCCTATCATAATATTGTTCTTGGTGTTGAAAAGGTGGCTGACTTTGGCAAAGATGGTGTTGATTTAACAGTCGCTAGAGACAAGATTACGCCTAAGGATGGTAAACATTGTATATTGCTGGCTCAAGTTGGGGCATCAGGCCCAGTTCTTGGTGCATTAGAAATTAAATAGTACGTCTTTAAAATCAAGTTATATTAGTGAGTTACATGAAGTCTGGCTTTGAAAAGAGCTGGACTTTTTTTATTTATACTTTTTTTTAATAGAAAGCGGTGGTGACAAATTAATTTCACTTTTTACGGGTTAACTATAGGGCTATAGTGTGGTCTGGTTTGCAGTTTCATGGCGTTGAGCGCCGATTTTATTATACTATCATTTTACCGAGAGTCTTGAGGGAGTTATTTAAATGCAGTGGCAGAGATTTTTTATGGTGATATGCCTTCTATTGGGTGGAGGTTTATTATTAAGTGCCTGTAGTGCTGAAGATATAACTTCTATGCCTAAAAGCAGCGAAAAAGAGATAGCTCCGGGTAATTCTGATGATATTGCAGCTATTGAAGCGCCATCTAAACTTGATTACCCAGAGAAGATGCCAGAAGGTGGTATCGTCGCAACGGTACCTCTTCCTGAAGCTATGCGGATTGAAAAACCGAAGGCTAAACCTCATACAACGTCCAAACCTAAAGTTCGTAAGTTTGAAATTGATCGAGCTGAAAAGGATGGCTTTCACCGGGTTAAGGTTTTTTACGGTACCAATAGAAACCGAACGGGCGAGACAGAAGCCAATAAAGTTTATGGTAAAACTCGCGGTGATATGAGTTATGGAATTTGTGAGATTGCTATTCCCTTAACGCATAAAACGGGAGCTCTTGAAGCGCCGAAATGGTGGAAGATGGAATTTAGTGAAAACCCAACAAAACATGTGGTTCTGCAAAAAGTGAATAGTTTAAGTTGGCGGGGTGTGGCCGCACAACTTAATGCTACGATCTCTAAAGCCTCTGGTAAAAATGCGTTTGTTTTTGTGCATGGTTATAATGTGGCGTTTAAAGATGCAGCTCGGCGGACAGCTCAAATTCATCATGATTTGAAATTTGATGGAGCGCCTATCTTTTTTAGTTGGCCATCTCGCGGTGAGATCACTCTGACGTCATATACTCATGATGAAACGAATGCGAAATGGTCATATTCTTATTTGAAGAGATTTTTGATCCAAATAGCAATAGATACACAGGCCGATAATATTTATCTCGTTGCTCATTCCATGGGAACAAGAGTTTTATCGAACGCTGTAGCTGGAGTTATGTCTGAACGGCCAGATTTAAAAAAACGCTTTAAAGAGATTATTTTAGCGGCTCCAGATATTGATGCTGAAGTTTTCATCAATGATTTAGCTCCTAAGTTGGTTGAAGCGTCTCAGAATACCACTCTTTATGCTTCAGCTGATGACCGTGCTTTGCAGACCTCACGCGAAGTTCATGGTGGTTATGCTCGTGCTGGTGATGCGGGTGAAAATCTAATTGTACTTGATAACATTGATACAATTGACGCGACTGGTGTTGATGCGAGTTTGTTAGGGCATTCTTATTTTGCTGAGGCTACCAGTATTTTGAAGGATATCAAAGAATTGGTAGGGCTCTCAAAACCTGCGCATGCACGAACCAACTTGATACAGAAAACACGCGAAGCGGATGGTCGTCGGTTTTTTGTCGTAAAAAGGCGCTAGTGCTTCTAGTTGGGAGAGCTAAACAGGTTAAAGGTTCGATATAGAATGTTGTTATTTTTCTTAGACTGTTAGTGTGGTATTACTGAGTTTAAGATTTATGTTTTTGTTTTGCATTGGACTTTTTAGTGAGCCATCGTTTAAAGTGAAACGGTTCATTTTATCTTTGATTGTGAATGTGATTTTTAAATTATAAATCAATTATTTGGGGGACTTTGTTGTGACGCGTTTTTTTATGAGTATAGGTAACTTGATTTTTGCCTTCTTTATAGGGGCTTTGTTATTGTTATTTGTCGCTATTCAATTTCCTTGGCATTTCCAGCAGATCTTACATTTTGCAGGATATGTTAAGTTGAGTATCAATTCTTATATTCCAGATTCACCAAGCTATATTCACTTTAAGAACGGTTATAGTTACATAATTGAAGAAGCATCACTGGTCTTAATGTTTTTTGTGATGTTAGCTCGGATTGCTGTTTCGCTAATTATGTGGCCAATTTCATCCTTGCTGTCACGTTAAGTCACTGTAAATGTTGGTTTTAACTGGTGTCCTATTAAGTTGGGATGCCAGTTTTTTGTTTTAAACTTTATTTTTAGATGATGTTTTGTTCATTTTTTCTTAAAGTTAACTGGCTCTTAAATTCCTTTCTTTATAGTTCTCTCATGTTTTGTATCCGGTCTTATTGAATGAATGGGCGTTTCATTCCGTAACTTAAGGCCATCTATTGTATTGCGTTATGGTTGGGGTAAGAGTTATGGGGTGGTTTGGCGACGATCCAAAGCCGAAGGCTAAAGTCAGAAAGAAAACTGGTTCTAGTAAGGCAACAGGGCGAAAAACAGCTAAAAAGAAGCCTCGGAGTGCTCCGAAGGTTTCAACTGGTGTGAAGCGTACAATTTCAAAACGATCTTCTCAAAAGATCAAAGTCTATTCACCCGCAAAATCTCAAAGTGGAAAATCTCAGACTAGAAGATTAGGGAATACAGGCCGGAAGAGAACTTCTGGGCGCTCTTCAGTTCAGATGGTCGATGTCGATTTTTTTCCTTTTGGTTTGTTTAAGTCAGAAAAACCGAAACGAGCTAGAAAACGGTCTACTCCAAATAAAAATAAAATTTATGGTGATGGTTGGGGACCTAGAGGGCGTCCTTTATTTTCCGCGTTTTCTTTTCTTTATTGGGGTTCTGTTGCAGTTTTGTGGGCCTCTATTGCTTTAGGTGGTTTGTTATTATTCTATACTGCGACCTTACCTGATCCGCTTGTTGCGGGGTTAAAACAACGCGGGCAGGCGATTAAGGTTTTGGCTTCAGACGGATCTGTTATTGCTGAACGTGGTTTGGTGAAAGATTATGTCAGGCTAGAGCAATTGCCTAAGTTTGTGAGTCAAGCGGTCATTGCTATTGAGGATCGTAGATTTTATTCTCATTTGGGTTTTGACCCGATTGGTTTTTCACGGGCAATGATTTCTAACTTGCGAAAAGGCCGCCTTATTCAGGGTGGTTCAACAATTAGCCAACAATTGGCAAAGAATTTATTTTTAAGCTCTGACAGAACAATTACCCGAAAACTCCAAGAAATGGGCATGTCATTTTGGCTTGAGGCTAAATTTGAAAAGCAAGAGATTTTAGAGCTTTATATAAACCGAGTTTATTTTGGTCATAAGACTTTTGGTATTGACCAAGCAGCGCGTCGTTATTTTGGTAAGAGGGCAGTGAAATTGACATTGCCTGAAGCGGCTATGCTTGCCGGCCTTTTGAAAGCGCCGTCTCGGTTAAATCCTAAGTCAAATTATAAGGCTGCACAGGCTCGGGCGAAATTGGTTTTACTTGCGATGAAACGGTCTGGTTTTATTTCGTCAATGACTTTGAAAACAGCTTTGATAGCACCAGCACAATTGCGAAAAAGACATTTGCCAATTAATTCAAATTACATCGTTGATTGGATTGCTGATCTGGTCCCTGAATATGTCACTGATTATAACTCTGATTTGATTATTGAAACGAGTATTGATCGTGCTGTTCAGATGAAAGCCGATGCACGGGTTGGTTATTATCTTTCGAAGCTTGGTCGTAAGAAGAATGTGCGGCAGGCTTCGCTTGTGATGATGGCTCCTGATGGAGCTGTGCGTGCTATGGTTGGTGGAAGAAATTACCAACAATCTCAATATAATAGAGCTATTAAAAGCCGCCGACAAACAGGTTCAGCTTTTAAACCGTTTGTCTATTTAGCTGCTTTGGAATCTGGGTTTAATTCAAATAGTTTGATCTTTGATCGACCAACAACTTTTAATAAATGGCAACCACGAAATTACAAGAATATTTACCGCGGGCAAATTAAATTAAGTACGGCTCTGGCGCATTCGAGCAATGTTGTTGCTGTTAAATTGATGGGCACTGTTGGCGTCGTCAAGACCATCGAGACGGCTCGTCGTTTAGGTTTGCGGGGAGAGATGAAAAAGGATCTGTCGCTAGCGCTGGGCACGGCTGAGCAGTCTGTATTGGAATTAACTTCGGCTTATGTGCCCTTTGCAAATGGTGGGCGCGGTGTATTTCCTTACGTGATTAAATCTATTCGAACCTTTAGTGGCCGTGTGCTTTATAAGCATAAAAAAGCAAATATGGGACAAGTGGTCCGGGCTACCCATGTGAACCAAATGAATAAAATGATGCGTCAGGTTTTAAAAGTCGGTACTGGCCGGACAGCAAAGTTAAATGGCCATGATATTGCTGGTAAAACCGGCACTACACAGCGGTTTAAAGACGGATGGTTTGTTGGCTATAGCGGGCATTATATTACTGGGGTGTGGGTTGGCAATGATAATGGGGCCTCCATGAAAAAAGTTACTGGTGGTGGTTTGCCTGCAAAGATCTGGTCTGATGTTATGAGTTTTGCTCACAAAGGTTTGCAACGGCGTTCTTTACTTGCAACAAGTTCAGCACCTGTTGCCCTGAATGGCTGGAAGGAAGTCGGTATGACACGCCGGATTAAGCCACAATTTTTTGAAAAAGTTTTGCAATAGTAAGAATTCACCAGGTACTTGACGTGCTTGTGAAAATTATTCTGGCTAAAGTTCATTGTTTATAGACCGAATTTAATACCCTCTCTTTTAAATTTATAAGAAGAAAGAATTCAGCTGATTCCAGCACTGAAAAAATATTGTGCGAGGGGTGCTTTGTTGCGCCTATCCGGTTCTTTGAAGGTCTGTCTCGTCTGTGGGCTCGAGTTGTTATTTCTGTGAGAAGATAAAGAAGAGTTTCCTTAAATTCACCTAATAGATTGCGAAAACAACTTTAGTGAATAATTTGTGTCGTTAGTTTTTTCAAAGACACTGGATAAGATTTTTTATTCAAATCTCATTTTTTTATTTTATAAAATACAAAAAAACAGCCCTTCACTTTGTTTTCAGTGAAGGGCTGCTTTTTTCCCAATGGGAATGAATTATTCTAAAAAATTATTTAGATTTACCTTTTATTTGGTATCACTTTTGTATTGAAGCTATTTAGTGCAACTGGTTTTTTACGAACATGTTGAGCTGCTGACGATACTTTTTTATACTTCTTAGGTAATGGCTGTAAAGCGATGGCTTCAGCTTCTTTTACTTTGCCTTGCATGGCATACACAAGTGCTAAGTTTTGTCTGACTTGACGAATATGGCGTGAATCCCACAAAGCTTGTTTTAGGTATTTTTCAGCTTGTCTATAATTGCCTGTGACGGCATAGGCCAAACCAAGGTTATTTAAAATAGAGGCCTGGCGTGGGTTATGTTTTAATGCTTGTTTGAAATATCTAATCGCATTTTTATTTTTGCCAGCACGTGCTTCTAACACTCCTTTGGCAGAAAGAATTTTCCAATCAGCTTTAGTACCTTTGCTTGCGTCTTTTAAAAGGTTGCTGGCTGATTTGTTTTCACCAGCCATTAAAGCAACGCGGCCATATTCGCTGGTTAAATGTTTGTCACTTGGATTTTGGTTATGAGCTGTTTCAAGAACGTCGAGTGCGCGGTTTTCTTGTTTGGTTTTAACTAGGGCTTTGGCAAAACCAATTGCGTTTGCGCTATCTTTTTTATCGGCTTTGTATTTTTGTTGCCAATGATCTAGTTCTTTTTGTTGCGTAAGGGAGTGAGTGTACCTTGGATCAGTGTCTTTATAGCTTGTTGCACAACCGGATAGACCTAAGGTTGATAGGACTGCAATTGAAAGCCCAAGTTTAATATGGCTTTTAAAGCTCAAGATATGTGTCTGACAGGTGTTCATTTTATACTTCCACTTACTATGCAATTAACTCTACACCCGTTAATTTATGGGACAGCGGTCAACAAATGATTAACTATAAAAAAAAACTTTGTCTGCTCTTGTGCTTTTTGGGTGGGGCTGGCAATTAAGTATTTGTAAATATTATCTGTCTCTGATGTGAGCTTTGAATCTATTTTTGAGCTGAGAGATTGTTTGAAAGGCAAGTTAATGACTGACACGCAGGTTAAGGACCTTTTTCTTGAAGCCGGTTCTCGTAAGAAAACAACACCGATTTATGCAGTCTATAAAGAAGATTGTTCATCCTTTGTTAAAGGTCTTAGCACCGCTCAAAAAAAATACCTTGATGTTAAGGCGTTTCTTGGAACGGCTGGTCAAGTTGAGCTGCTATTTGATGAAGCGGGTTCTGTAGAGAGAGCTCTGGTTGGTTTGGGGGGCAAAGATGAGCCTATGGTTTATCATCTGTTTGGTGACGTGCCATTTAAGTTGCCAGAAGGGGCTTATCATATTGATGGAGACTTTGCAGAAAGGTCTGAAGCCGATCAGTTTGACGCTGCATTGGCTTGGGGGCTTGGGTCGTATCGGTTTAATGACTATAAACCAAGTGCTGTAAAAGAAGCGCGGGTTCTTAAACTTTCTAAGGCCATAAATGCAGATAAATTATTTAACATTTTAACATCAGTTTATTTAGGACGTGATCTGATTAATATCCCGGCAAATGATTTAGGGCCAGATGTTTATGAAGAACGGATAAAATTATTTGCCGCACAAAATAAAGCCAAGATAAATGTTGTAAAGGGTGATGCTTTATTAGTGAAGAATTTCCCACTAAT
>JAJFHW010000376.1 GCA_021775385.1 Hyphomicrobiales bacterium
CAGAACAACCACTATTATTCCCTGCCGTTGATCATATCCATGCCGGATACAGGCGCAGCGTATGCGGCAAACATTCCATTTATTACCGGATCAAAGATAACATTGTTGAGATCATGCGGATACTTGGGCAGCAGGATCATGATAAAAACTTACAGGGCTAGTGCTAGTCCTAGCACCGGATTGCAGAGTGTTATGCTAGTACTATGCTCACGATCTATACCCTTCATGACATTGTGATAGCTTTTCTGCGCCTCCTTGATCTGTAAGTGTAACCTCCTACGTTCTCGCATCTGTTCCGCAATTAAATAATCAATCTGGTTGCGATCTCGTTTTACGGCAGTAATTGCCTCCAGCTCATTCCGCTTTTGTATAGTGCTATATTGCCCTGTCACCCTTTGCCACAAACCACGTAAATCGGAGTTTAGGCGTTCGGATCGTAATCGTGACTCTTTCCCCCAACGGATTTGTTGTGCTTGATAGAGTTTCTCACGCTCTCGTTTGTGATGCTGTATCATCCGTTTTTTCTTTATTAGTAAATCATAATATAGCTGGTTATGGTTGGCTCTCGCTTCTCCTGCATGACGGGTGAAGGCTTGGCGCATATCGAGTGCTATTTGTTTCTGCGCTTCTTCAACCGAAGGCAACGCAGATGGATCGCCAAATTTGGCACGAACTAGTTTGGCTTTTTTCCCAACATAGCGGGCGATAGAAAATACCTGCCGGTCATGGGACACAGCAACATGGCCGCGCCTATCACCTTTAGCAAGAATGTAGCCACGATCACTAAGCGTATTTGCAAAGCTTGGTATATCATCACTGATCGCATAAGCATCTTGTATATCGGCTTTGATGTCCCGTGGGTCACTTTTTGATTTCTTACTTTGCTGCCATTCTGCAAGGGTGAAGTTTCTAGGGTCTGCCTGTCCTTTGCGGGCTAACCCTCGCGGCATTTGCCAGTCATGCTCAAGATAAAGTGCGCGGCTAATATCCTGACATTTTAATTTATAGTGGGAGAGGGTTTTGGCTTTCATAGTCACCGGATCAATTCGTGACCAAACGGCGTGCGCATGACGGCGGCCTTGCTTCTCGTGAAAGACTATTGCGCGGGCATGTGTTTGCAGTCCAAGTTTATCCTCAAGGTGTTTAATTGCCTCTTCAAACACTTCTATTGAAACCACTTCATTTTCTGGAGGATTGAAAGACACCGAAAAAAGATGGTTCTTACATTTTGTGCCAAGGCTGATTGCTCGCGCTTCTTTCATCGCTCCGGTTACATCAGAGGCCAAAAACCCACGTAAATCATGCACATGTATGGTGTCATTATCAGAGTCATTGAGCAGGTGAACAGCAAGTTCTTTGCTATTCGCGCGCTCGCTCCCCTTGATAATCAAGCCTAGTCTTCTTTAACTCTCAATGCCCGCATCAAGAGGGTCTTTATCTGCTTGATATTTGAACAAGCTTGCTGGATTTGAGATTCTGTCTCTTCTGAAAGCGGTAATGCCCCTTGTTCGGATAGTTTTGCGAACGTGGACATGGAGCGAAAAATATCCGATGCCCCAAGCAATGCCAGAATTTGCGCGAGCTGGACTTTTTGCTCCGTAGGTCGTTGCTGCTCCTTACGTGGCTTAGGCGCTTGTCCTGCTTGCATTAAAGCGCATTGACGCATGAAAGAACTTAACGATTGTTTGGCAGCTACTCTTTCCAATAGAGCACGTTCCTGTTCTGTCAATCGGACAGACACAGGCCGTGTTTTGGAATGGGAGTTACGAGGCATAAAAAATCCATAGAAAAGCAATGCGCCACAGACACCCATAGCGCAGGTTAAAGTTCATAATGTAAGAATAAAAAAACGCGCCTCCCCACGTGGGGGGAAGCGCGTAAAAGGTTTGATGAGGGCAGTTAAATTTTACAATTCAACGCCTGTTAAAATGATTTCCCAATCGGACAAAACATCAAAAACTTGAATTAATTCAAATCCCGCCGGATGCACCATTTTCTTTTGCGCCCTGCCGCCCGCCAACCCAAGAAGCGAGTTTCGGTTCGAAATTACTTCTCTCACCTGCACCAGATTCTTTTCTTAAATGTTTCTAGCCCGTTTTTCTCTTGAAACTCTCTGTTTTTCCGTTTTGATTGTAGGCTTTTTCCACCTTTAGTACTGCTTAGGTATTTCTGTAAGGCTTTGTTTACCCTATTGGATTTGTATGCTGATTATTGACTTTTTTGATTATAAACATAATTCAATTAATGGAAAATTTAATGCAAAACAATCCCTCTATTCTGTCTGGAATGAAGAGAGGCTCACTCTCTTTTAAAATCTACTTAATTGTCTGTTTGGCTATGCTTGGCGTTTGTGGACTTTTGATTGTTTCTTTGAACAATAGTCATAGGGATCTATTAGATACTAAAAAAGCTGAGCTGAAACATCTTGTTTCAACGGCACAAAGTATTGCTGTTTCATTTCAGAAACGAGAGCAATCAGGTGAGTTTACTAAAGAGGAAGCGCAAAAGAGGGCGAAGTTTGCTTTATCCCAATTGCGGTATCAGGGCTCAAATTATTTTTGGGTTACTGATCGTTTTCCAAAAATGATTATGCATCCGATTAAACCTCAATTGGATGGAAAAGACCTTACTGGCATACAAGACCCGAATGGAGTTCCGTTATTTGTGGCTTTTGTAAATGTGGCAAAAGAAACTGGTTCAGGTTATGTCGATTATATGTGGCCCAAACCCGGTGCTGAAGTTCCTCAAGCGAAAATTGCTTTTGTCAGTAATTTTGTACCTTGGGGATGGATTATTGGAACTGGGTCTTATGTGGATGATATACAAGCCGTATTTTGGCAAAATGCTAGATCATTACTCATTGTTTCTTTCATTATTTTTCTTATTGTTTTAGGGGGGTCTCTTTTGTTGGCTCGGGCGATTGTACGGCCGATGAAGCATATGACGTCTTCGATGCAGAAGCTTTCAGAAGGAGATATGGATATTGATATTTCTTATGATGATCGTAAAGATGAAATTGGACAAATGAGCCAAGCGCTGAAAGTGTTCCATTTAAATGCGGTTGAGCGGATGAAGTTATCCAGGCAGCAAGAAGATCAAAAGAAAATTGCTCAAGAAGAGCAGCGAGCTGCTTTAATGAAAATGGCGGATCAATTTGATAAAGAAGTCCGTTCAATTGTTTTAAGCGTGAGTAATTCGTCTCATAATTTAAAAGCTATGACTGAGGATGTATCTGAGGGGTCACAGGAAAATGTTGACTGTGCTGGTGCGATCGCAGTTGCTATGGACACGACAAGTCAAAATGTTGAAACTGTTGCACGTGCTTCTCAAGAAATGTCAGTTTCGATTTCTGAAATTTCGGGGCAAATGGTCCAATCTAATGAAGTGTCTTCAGTGGCAGTTTCAGAAGTTAAAAAGGCTAATGATGTTATTGAGGGGCTATCAACGGCATCTCAAGCTATTGGCAATATTGTAAAACTTATTCAAGAAATTGCTGAGCAAACAAATTTACTCGCGTTAAATGCCACTATTGAAGCGGCTCGGGCTGGTGATGCAGGGAAAGGGTTTGCTGTTGTAGCTTCTGAAGTTAAAGACCTTGCTACGCAGACAGGGCGTGCGACGGAAGATATATCGGGCCAGGTTGATCATATTCAGAATTCAATTTCTGAAGCAGTTGTTGCTATTGATCAGGTTGATGTGACGATTGGAAAACTCAATACAATTTCAGGCTCAATTACTGCTGCTGTTGAAGAGCAGGGGTATGCTTCGGGTGAGATTAGTAGCAATATTGTTGAGGCTGCTGACCTTACTAAAGAAGTGCATAAAAACACCTCTGAACTAAATTCAATTGCTAGAAAAAATGGTCAATCAGCATCGGGGATGATTGGTGCTGTTTCTGAATTGGATAAAGAAATTACAAGTTTACAGGTTCATGTTGATGGATTTGTTAGCTCTATACGTGCTCAGAATGGTTAAACTTATGTTTTTATATACTGAGGTTTGTATTTGAAATTTGCGAAATAGAAAAAGAGTAAATTGCTCTTTTGATTTTCCCCCTTTCTACAAATTGCTTTTCTGGTTTTGGAGGTCACATGATGAACCATGTGGCCTCCGTTTTTTTTATGAGGAATATGGTGGTGTTGTTAGAAGCTTAAACTGTAACAACGATTTTCCCGATTTGCTCATTTGATTCAAGATGATCATGAGCTTCTTTGATTTGATCTAGAGAGAATGTACGGTCAATAACTGGTTTTAATTTCCCGGATTCCAGGCCTTCTATTACAAAATTTTTAGCTGCGTTCAGTCTTGTTTGATCGCCTTGAGTGATTTCAAAAAGAGTATACCCCTGGATTTTTAGACCTTTGCCAATGGCTGTAAATAGTGGGTAAGGGGTTGGGTTTTCATCTAAGGCGCCATACTCAATGATTAGGCCACCTTGTTTTGTTGCCATTGCAAGCTCTTCAAGAATAGGGCCCCCGATGGGATCGAACACCAGGTCGACGCCGTGATCGTTGGTTAGTGAAAGTGCTTTTTCAGATAAGTTTTCATTGTCTGTTTGAATGACATGGTCGGCGCCAGCATCTATTAAGCTTTGGACTTTGCTAGCCCCTCTTGTTGTCGCGATTGTTTTTACGCCTTGAGACTTTGCAATTTGTATGGCTGCGATGCCAACCGAACTACTTGCTGCAGTGATCAGCACTGTTTGGTTTTTTGATAATTTGCCGATGTCTATTAGGGCACCATAGGCTGTGAGGTATTGCATCCAGATTGCGGTGCCCTCGATAGGTGAAAGCTTTGCTGGGTATTTGGCTACAGCGTTTGCATTGAGGGTTACGCTTTCACCGTAGACACCATACTCACTCATAGATAGGGCTGGGATGGTGCTGACACGATCGCCAATTTGGAACTCAGTAATGTTTGAGCCGATACTATCAATTATACCAGATGCCTCGTAGCCTATACGAGATGGAAATGTAGGATTAACTAGGTAGGCTCCGTTTCTAAACATAATTTCAGCACGGTTTAAGCCGAAAGCCTGCGTTTTTATTCGTACTTCATCTGGACCAGGTTCTGTTAGAGGGAGAGTTTCAATTTTTAAAACGGAGCTTGAACCTGTTTCATGGAACCTAATAATTCTTGCGGAGTTGTCTGTCATTTTGATTTTCCTAAGGCTTGTATTTGTTTTTGTTAAATGAAGCGCTTAATTTTTTATTATAATTGGTTATTGAGGTTCAGTTTGCCTCTTATGTTGCTTGCAATGATAGTAGCCTTTGGAATAAGCCTAGTTTTATTGGGAAAAGTTTTTAATCTTGCTGGGACTGGGTTTGCAAAGATTGCTTGCAAACCCAGAGATGGATTGTTTTTAATTTCAGGCTAACTTTTCCCAGACGGTCATTTCTGACAAGGTATGTTGGTGCTTTCTTGCGGTTTCACGAATTGTGAAGGGGATGTCTTTTGGGTCTCTAATGAGTGTGAACTCTGGAGAGAGCTGATCTGTTAAGCCTTCAAGCGTGGTGTAGTTTTCGCCGGTGTCTGCTTTGTAACCACCAATCCAGTTTTCTTTAGGCGTGAATTCTTCTAACCATGTGTATGGAGAGGTTAGGACAAGCAAGCCGCCTTCGCGAATGCGTGACTTGATTAGATTTATAAATTTGGCTGGGTCATATAATCTGTCGATTAAGTTACCAGCAAAGACCAGATCATAATCATTAAATTTTTCAACCAAATTGCAGGCGTCGCCCTGCATGAAGTAGATTTTGTTTTTCACTTCCTCATAGCTATCGAAATTTTCAAGCTTTATTTCTTTGTAGGAGACCAGATCGCCTTGATCCTGAGTTACATAGCGCTGGGAGCCCTTGTTTTGAAGGTTGGTTGGAGGCTCGATCAGACGCACAGAGAAATCAACGGCGTCGACATGATCAAACAGTTTGGCAAGCTCGAAAGATGAGCGGCCTGTGGCACAGCCAAGATCCAAGGCACGTTCTGTTTTGTAATTTGAGTTTTGCTCCAGAACAGTTTTCACTTCGTCGATACAGGCAACCGGGAAGTTTGGAACATCAAAATTAGTGTCGCCATAATGGAACTCGATATATTGTGAGACCATAGAATCCGTTTCGTAGATGTTCATGGTTTGAGGGCACAGTTCTTCGCCTTCGATATATCTAAGGCCAGCATGTTGGAAGAAATGACGGCGGAATGCGTAACGGCTGTCTTTAATGGCGTAATTACCAGTTGAGACCCAACACCCGCCTTTGAGGAGGTTATGTTTGCCATCGAAGGTTGGGGTTGAGAAGTCATCATATGCAGGATGTACTTTAAAGCCGTCAAAACCATCAATTGGTGTTTCGCTCCATTGCCAGGCATTGCCAATGATATCGAAGAAGCCACTTTGATGTTCGTGCTTGTTTACCGGGCAAGATGACATGAAGCCTTCAAGGTTGATGTTGCCAGGGGCTTGCTCCCATGTGATGAGGTCTGATTGTTCTAGTTCGCGCAGTTTGTACCATTCAGCTTCTGTGGGCATGCGGATGCATTTGCCTGTTTGTTCTGACTTCCAATTGCAATATGCTTTTGCTTCAAGATAATTAATATCCGCTGGCCAGTCCCACGGCATTGGGATGACTTCTAACATGGTGCGGTATTTATAGGTGTCACCTTCTTTGAGCCAGTAAACTGGGTGCTCAGCTTTTTTGTATTGGATCCAGCCCCAACCTTCTTCATCCCAATAAGTTTTGTTTTTGTAACCATTGGCTTCAATGAATTCCATGAATTCTTGATTGGAGACTAAATATTTGGAAGCTTTAAATGAGCTTAGATTATGATTTTGGATGCCGTATTCATTATCCCAACCATAAAGGGAGTTGCATTGGCCTTTGCCTAAGGTGATTTTTCCGCCCGTTACAGGTAAAAGTTCGTTTGTGGGAGCTGAGCTTGTTTCTTTGCAGATGTTTCCCCAATAGTCATGATTTTTGACGAGACTTAAGGGGAGTTCGCGAATAAGGACTGAGGTTGTTTCCAGGTGAATGCGTTCATGTTCGATACCCATCATGATGATCCACATTGGGCTATCCCACGTGATGGGGAGAGTGAAGTCAACAGTTTTAATAAAACGGTCAACGATGTCTCTTGTTTTGTCGCGGTGGTTTTTAACTTCGGCTGGAGTTGGCCAATTATAATTGGCTTCGTTTAAATCATCCCAAGACATCTCATCAACGCCGACGGCAAGCATGGATTCAATCTTAGGATCAGCGCGTTCAGAGATGAAGCCTGCGACATTTAGCTTGTTAATAAAGAACACGGATGTGTGGCCATAGTAGAATATCAACGGATGACGGAGGGAATTGGCTTTAGAATAAAAGGCTTCGTCGCCATCTAGGCATTCGAAGATGCTTTCATAAAGGGTGAAGCTTGTGTGGAAGTAGTCTAGGATTTCTTGTCGTTTGGTTTCGACGTCTCCGGTGTCTAACGTTACAGTTTTGAGGTTAATTGGTTTGTTTTTTGGCTCATTACTGGTTGAGTTGGACGCTTCCCTAAGCATGTAAGACATCTCCGATGATTTTGTTTTTATTAAAGTAGTGTTTCAATATAAGTTTATAAAACGGCATGACCACACACCTTGGATCACAATAAAGTTATGAATTTTTTCCGTTTTATTGAGGCTTCACTATAACAAGCCACTTTTATTTTTCCAGTGGTGTTTGCTAACGCATGTCATTTTTTATTGTTTTTAATAGACATGCTCTAACTCTTTGTTTCAATGTATCATTTTTCTTAAAACTGGCATCCACTATTAAGTGATACACTCTAGTGACCTTTGATTTGTTTTATGAATTAATTGAGGGTGATGAGATTGGCTGTCTTTCATATTGCTATTTATCTTATAGAGTTTTCCATTAGAAGCTTCTAATATTTGCCTGATGTTATTGATGTTTCAAGGGCTTCAACTAGCTGATAGCTATATTGGTTTATTGGTTTAGGAATGTGTCGATCCGATTTGTGATTTTATCATAATCTGAATAACCGGTTGCGATGAGAGACGCGCTATCACCTTGAATTAACAGTAGAGTTGGGAAGCCTTGAACGCCGATTTCTTTCACGGTTTGGAACTCAGTGATAATGTTTTGTTTGGCCTCATTTGAGGTGAACTCTTTCATGAAACTTGTTGCTTCGATGCCAAATTTTATGGATTGCTCTTCGATGACATCATCAGTGGTGATGATGTTGCCTTCGGCGTAATATGCTTTTTGTAAATGATTAAAAAAATGAAGAGCTTTTGAGCTGCCTAATAGTTCTCTTGCTGTGGCAACGGCGCGGCAAGCCGGTTCTGTGTTATATGTCCATCCGAGTTGATCGAGAATTGTATGATCGAACTTTTGGCTTGTTTTTTTGTTGACCTCTGTCCAGTGGTGTAAGAGGAACTTTCTCATTTCCTCATCGACTTTGACAGTATCTGTTGGCCTTAGGCCCCCAAGTAGAATTTCAAAATCTAACTTGGTCTCATAATTTTCTAAAAGCTCTGCAATGACGTTTGCAAACCCCCAGCACCATGAGCACATTGGGTCTCCGATATAGAGTAATTTGGGGTTTGCCATGTTTGAGCTTTCAGTTGTGAGTATTGATTTTTCTCTCATTACATTATCAGAGGTTGTAGATATTTAAAATGTCTGTTCACAAAGACGTTAAATCATTTATATAACTGATCTGGTTGTTTGCTTTGCTTCAGTTGATCTTCAAATAAACAAATACTGTTTGTAAACAGGGGCTGCAAATATCTGTATGTCGTGATTGAACTCGTTACAGTGTTTTTATTTTAGATTTAACTTCATTATAGGATTGATTTTATGGTTTCTTTCTCTGGCATTTTAGGACTGGGTGGTGGGCAGCCGAAATTGCGCCCATTTAAAGTGACGGATATGGTGCCGGTGCTTGAGATTATTGAGCAGCATGATGAAGATGATGCTGAAGAAGCTTATGAAAACCTCCAAGAAAGTCATGAAGGGATGTTTGTTCTCTCAAAGGGAGGGACAATTATTGGGGTTACAGGTGCTGATGCGGATGAACATGTTGATGGAATTTGCTGGCTTTCCTGGACTTATGTTCATGAGGATTATCAAGGGCAAGGATTTGGCCGGATGATGTTTGAGCAATTGCGTGCCAAGCTTGAGGATGGGGGCGTGCGGCGATTGTTTATTTCTACTAGTGATTATATGGAAGACGGGGTTGATTTATACGCGAAAGCGAAGGCTTTTTATCAGGCCATGGGTGCTCAGCTAGAGCTTAAAATCAATGATTACCATGATAAAAATGAAGCGCGGTTTGTTTATGGACTTGATGTGCTATCTCTTGATGAAACAGGACTTGATTTTGAAAAAACACCTGAGGCATCACCTCATGAAGGTGAAGCAGGAAGCATTTTTTTTACAGGGTTAGACCCTTTGCCCGAAAGCAAAGGTGGCTTTGGCATGAATTGGGTTGAAGAGATTGAAGGGGAGAACCAAAGTGAAAAAGTTCCACTTGAAACTTTAAAAATGTCTGCCCAGCAACACGGCGCGAGATTTCTTGTTGTGGCCCCGCCTTCAGTATTTGAGAAAAGTGTTGAACAGAGTTTGAAAGAAAATGGGTTTAAAAAGGTAGGTAAATTAAAAGACTATTATGAAAAATCGATCGATCAAGTTTATTGGATCTGTTTTTTATAACGTCTAAATTTTAGGTTTAAGCGCTAATTTCTTACACTATTGGTGAGTGAACTTACCTAGTTACCGTAAGAGGGTGATATAGTAATTCTGTAATATTATATTATTGTTTTTAACAAAATTTTGTCGGAATTCAGTGATTAATAGCTTTTTTATTAGTTTAAGTTTGAGTATAAACTTAAGTAAACTTGCCTTTTAGAGAGGCGAAATGATTTTATTATTCGGGGGAAAAATTATGCGTTCTTTGGTTACGCTTGTTGCTGTTCTATCTTTGGTTGTCAATTTAGCTGCTTGTGGATCTAGCACACCAGGACCTGACCTGAACCAGGTTCTAAAACGCACTGTTGCTGCTATATCTGCATTAGAAAAGAAGCTTAAAGCTGACAATATTAATAAAATTGAACCACAACATATGACTTTGCTGACTTCATTTATGCAGCATGTCATGAACCTTCAACCAGCTTTTCATAAATCTAAAATCGCTATGGCTTTGGAAAAAGATGCTTCGTATTCTGGTTTTAGTGACGCAAATGCTAATGGTAAAGTTGATGCTGGTGAAAAGAAAATTTTCAAAGTTGAGATAGACAAAGCAAATAATCGCATTCTGGCAACTGATACATCAGGTACATCTACGTCTCACAGTTTTTCTGGAACTGGCCTATTGGCTGGATTGTTGATAGGTAGTTTGTTGAACCGTCAGCGTTCAGCTGGCGTTAGCCCGAACTCTTTTAATAATCGGAAAGTCACGCCTGCTTCTAAATATTCTAGTTCACGTTCAAAAGCACGCTCTGGTGGTGTTTTTGGTGGCAAATAGGATCAATTCCTTAATTTTATGAATGATTATTTTATAGCCCTCTTTTATTGAAAAGGGGGCTATATTTTTAAGTGCTCATTATTGGACTCAAATAAAAAGAGATAAAAATGGAACCCAATGAAGTTGAAAATGATGATGAAGGTTTGTATCGGGATCTACCGCCTGCGAAAGCGTTTGTTCTCTTAGTGTCCATCTCTATTGTTGCTTTGTGCGGTATTGTTTATGAGTTAATTATCGGGACCGTATCCAGCTATCTTTTAGGGAATAGTGTTTATCAATTTTCACTGACCATTGGCTTTTTTATGTTTGCCATGGGTGTTGGGTCTTATTTAAGCAAATTCATTCGCTCGAACCTAATTGAGAATTTCATCTATGTTGAAATTGTTTTGGCATTGGTTGGTGGGATTTGTTCTCTTTCTTTATTTATGACCTTTCCGTTTGCTCCCTTTCTTTATAAATTTGTGATGTTCTTCTTTATTTTTGCGATCGGTATTTTGGTTGGATTGGAGATTCCTCTCTTAACTCGTGTGCTCTCGCAAGTAAGTGGAACGCGGCGCTCAATTGCGAATGTGATGTCGCTTGATTATATTGGTGCCCTCATTGGCTCTGTTGCTTTTCCTTTGATGTTATTGCCCAGCTTGGGACTTATTCGTGCTTCTTTTGCTATTGGGCTTATCAATGTTTTTGTCGCGCTTTTAAATATTATTTATCTGAAAGCTTATCTTCGAAATTTCAAACGGTTTTTGTTACTTGCTGGTTCTATTTTTGTAATCTTGCTTATTTTTGTTTTGTTTGCTTCACGCTTGACCAGCTTTGCTCAGCATCATCTCTATTTTGATGAAGTGATCTGGCGCAAGCAAACCCCCTATCAGAATTTGGTTGTGACACGAGATTGGCAAAAGAAGGATTTACGTCTTTTCATTGATGGTCATATTCAGTTTTCTGGTACTGATGAACACCGTTATCATGAAGCCCTTATTCACCCCGTTATGAGCTATAAAGGACCAGTTAAGTCTGTTCTTGTTATGGGAGGTGGTGATGGGCTGGCTGTTCGTGAACTGTTGAAACATCCTTCTGTTGAACATATTGATTTGGTTGATATTGACCCGGCAATGACGAAGCTTGGGCAATCATTTGCTCCTTTAAAACGATTAAATAAAGATAGTCTGGCTGATAAGCGGGTTCATATTCATAATGTAGATGGGTTTGTTTTTATTAAAAAGGCGGGCCGACTTTATGACCGGGTTATATTGGATTTTCCTGACCCACATAATGAGGCCATATCGAAGTTATATTCCGTTGAATTTTATACGATGGTGAAAAGACGTATGGCTAAGGGAGGGGTGCTTGTCTCTCAATCTTCTTCCCCGTTTTTTGCACGTAAAACTTTTTGGGCTGTTGGGGACACATTAGACGCAGTTTTCGAAGAACGGGTGAGTTACAACATTGCTATCCCTGCTTTTGGCATTTGGGGTTTTCACATGGCCGAAAAAGATGCCTCTGCTGTTCCAGGATCAATTGTATCGGATACGAGATATTTAACGGATGATGTTTTTCGTGCGGCTCAGATTTTTGGTAAAGATATTTCTTCGCCTCGTCTGAACAAGGTGAATTCGATTTTTGAACCTGTGCTTTACCAGCTTTATCTGGAAGATTTAAATGGTAAGCTGGCCGTAGCCCCTCCAAAATTATAAAATGCGGTTTGTTTTTTGAACGGCCTTTACTTCTTTATCAATTGAAATATCATTCACTAGTGCATTCATTTCTTTGAAGATTTGAATTGAGTACTCTAGTGTTTTGTTGTGGTGTTTCTTAATGTTCAATAGTTGCCTTTTTTAGCTTCAGGTGCCTTCTCTTTTGTGCCCCTTTAGATTGCCTACCAGCAATCGGGGTAGCATCCGCTAGAAGCAAAGACACGAAGCAAACGGATTAACCTAAAATTGGTGTCCACTTTAAGGCGGAACGCTCTAATAATTCGAACTTTGATAACTGGCCGATATTTTTTGTTTTAAAATATTAACAGGCTTCATAATTTTAACTTGTCGTTAGCACATGCAATGTATATACATTAAATATCCAAAGCATAACTAGCGTGGATCGGATGTTTTTATGTCAGAAAAAAAAGTACGAAAGAAAAAAAATCCTAAAGATAGCCAGTTGGTTATTCGGATTAATCGTGCTGACAGGGACCAATTCGTTGAACTATGTGAGGATTTGGAAAGCAGTGCAGCAAGGGAAATTCGAAAATTTATGAAGCGCTTCGTTGCGGATCATAAAAAGAAATCGAAATAATTTCTTGAACCTGTTTTTCCATTCATTTGTGTTAAATCTTTTAATTAATGGAGTTAGATCCGATGGCATCTAAGAAAGTAAAATCTATCAAAAAAGACATTAAAGCAGTTAAGAAGAAAATTGTTAAGCAAGAGTCAAAGCTGAAAAAAGCTAAAAAAGCTCTTAAAAAAGCAGCTTAATTGATGTTTTAAAAAGTTAGCATTCTGACGAGAATGCTGACTTTTTGTTATTTGTGCCCCCTTATGGTTACACCTTTGGGTTATCCCCCTTTAAATGCTTGCGTTTTTTCAGCGTTAGTTGACAGCACCTCATAATAAGTTTTCAATTACGGCCAACTCTGGGAGGTTGGTGAGATGAAAATTAATGTGTATGTGAGCGGAATGCGTCTTGTTGGTGCGCTGGTGGGTGGCTTGTTTTTAACTGGTCTTGCTTCATGCTCTTCCAACAATCTCAAAGATCAATTGGTCACTGGCTCTATTAGCCAACTACCTAAAGGGTATGATTGTCCGATAAACTCTAATGATTTATATCCTGTTGGCTCTGTTTATCGGCGTGACAAACAAGGTGTTTATTACAGTGTGAAAGACTTAAGTGGTCATACGATTGTAAAAGACCATTTGCGTAAAAACATTAAGATTTCTGATTATGAAATTTCAGATACGCAAAAGACAAATGCTGAAGCTTCAGCGGCTTTGCTTAAAAAAGCTGTTCCAAGTTTAAGTCTTTCTGGTTCTGCTAAGAAAAAGAAAACTTTGTCTGTGAATGTGACGGTTAAAGATATTCGTGCTGATGATATTGATGATGAAGTTGAGGGAAATGTTGTTAAGTGGATTAAAACCAATGTTGGTGTTAAGCCCGGCAATCGTTATTTTCTTGTTCGCCAGGCTGTGAAAGCTAGCACTGTTTCTTATGTTATTAAGAAACAAGATTTAGCTGAGCTCGGTGCCAAAGGTGATTTAAGCGAAATTGCTAAAGCTTCTGCGAATGTTACCATCCGTGATAATGACGGCAGTTTGAAACTCTCTCAAACTTTTGAGCCACGAATTACAGTTTGTACAAAATCAGCTGATATCACAGCGCTTATACCGAAAATAAAATAACAATAAATGGGAAACTTTTTTAGTGCTCCTTCAGGTTGCCCACAAGCAACCGTCGCAATTAGTGCTCTATCAGGTTTTCCACTAGAATCGCCGCTAAGCATCCGCAACTTTGTTAGTTGCGCTTCAGATGCCTAGTACGCATCCGCTTATAATTTTTTGAGGCCGGCAGTTAAATCTGCTTTAAGGTCGTCCATGTTTTCATTGCCGACATGGAAGCGCAGGGCTTGCCCTTTGTAATCCCAGGATGTTGTTGTGCGGTAGGACCTTGGGTCAAAAGGAAGTGCAAGACTTTCAAACCCACCCCAGGACCATCCCATGGCAAAGAGTTCTAACCCATTGAGCATGGTTTCTACTTTTGCGGGATCAGCTGGTTTGAGGATTGCGGTAAAGAGGCCGGTACTTCCTTTGAAATCTCTCTTGAAAAGTTCATGATCTGGGTGAGAGGGAAGGGCTGGGTGTAGCACACATTCAAATTCGGGTTGTGCTTCTAACCAGTTGGCAAGCTCGATAGCTGCTTTTTGATGGTGCTCTAGTCTGACACCAAGGGAACGTAAACCTCTTAGAGCTAATTGGACATCATCAGGCCCGGCACATAGGCCGAGGGAATAAGCCATTTGGCGAATTTTTTCTGCTGTCTCACCGTTCGAACTCACTGTTCCAATCATTGCGTCTGCATGGCCAATGAAATATTTAGTGCCCGAGTGAATTGATACGTCCACTCCTATTGTAAGTGGTTGTAGATAGAGGGGGGTTGCCCAGGTGTTGTCAATTATCGTTGTGATATTCGCTTTTTTAGCTTTCTCACAAATGGCGGGAATGTCCTGGATTTCGAATGATTGAGAACCCGGGCTTTCTAGGAAAATGATCTTTGTATTTTTTTGAATGAGATTTTCAATATCAGCGCCGATGCGCGGATCGTAATAAGTTACATCAATGCCCAAGCCTTTTAAGGTTGTATTGCAAAAATTGCGTGTTGGTTGATAGACACTATCTGTAACCAGAAGATGATCACCCGTTTTTAAAAGAGCTAAAAGGGCGGTTGTGATCGCTGATAATCCTGAAGGAGTTAGGATTGTATCATCTGCATGCTCTAGCTCGTTTAATGAACTTTCTAGTGTTTCATATGTTGGGCTTCCTTTTCGCCCGTACCAATAGCCGTAGCCACCTTCACTTAAAGATTTAACTGTAGGGAATAGGACTGTTGATCCTTTATAAAGCGGTGGGTTTACAAACCCTTTAGAGTCTTCGGTGTCTCTGCCTAAGTGGACCAATTTTGTTTTTGCGTCATGGTTTTTATTATTTGGATCTGTGCTCATTGGGGTGCTCGGGCTTTTGATTGTTGCGGGACGATTTTTGTATTTGCTTATTTGCACTATACTTAAATGATCTTTTCTCGCTTATCAAATTTTATGAAATTAATGGGTGGGGGCTTTTTTCAATAAAATCCCCCTCCTCGCTGAGGCGAGAAGGGGTGAGGCAGTTGGATCAATCTAAACTCTTAGGGTTCCAATCAAGGCTTAGAGTGATCAAGCTGCGTAATCTAACCATTTTAGATCATTCACTGGTTTATTGAATTTTACACCGTAGCCATCGTTTTCTTTCCGGATGACTTTTGCAACGATTGAGCGACCATCTGAGAGAATGAATGAGAATTCATCTCCTATGCTCATTGGGTGAGAGCCAGTGATAAAGGCGCCAGTTTCACTTGCATTTTCTATTGTGAAGTTATACCTAGCTCCCTTCATATCGACCATTGATACTTTATTGATTTTCTCTCGTAAGCTGTTTCTGCGGTCTTTCACATCTTTACTGACATCGCTGAGGAAAGTATCAACTGCTGATGATAGATTTTGTGTGACTTGACCAAGTGCGGTTGCAACTTCTTGAACCTGATTGGCTTGGGTTGTTGTATCTTCAACAGATTGATTTACTCGTTCAACATTGTTTGCGACTTCATTTGTTTGCTCTGAGGCAGCTTGAATTGAGCTTGCGATGGATGAAGTTGCTGCTTGTTGTTCTTCAACAGCAGAGGCAATTGTGACTGTTACATCATTAATTTCCTGCACCTGGTTCAAGATATTACTAATGGCACTGACTGTCCCATGGGATGATGTTTGAACGGCTGAAATGTGTGATGCGATTTCATCTGTTGCTTGAGCTGTTTGTTCTGAAAGCTGTTTAACTTCAGATGCTACCACTGCAAAGCCTTTGCCGGCGTCACCGGCACGTGCGGCTTCAATGGTTGCGTTGAGTGCTAGCAAGTTGGTTTGTTCTGCAATTTCTCTGATCAGTCCGACAACATCGCCAATTTTATCGGCTGCTTCTGAAAGTGACTTTACGTCTTTGTTTGTTGTTTCTGTAGTTTCAGTTGTTTTCTTTACGATGTCGTCTGCTTTTTGAACCTGCATGGCAATTTCTTGCATTGAGGCTGAGAGCTCTGAGGTGGCACCTGCTACTGTTTCAACATTATCAGAAGCTATGTTTGAAGATGATTTCATAGCGTCAGAGCTGCTTGCAGCTGATTGAGCTGCACTATGTAATGTGTCAGCTGAATTTTGCATTGAGCTTGTTTGTTTTTCTAGAGAGGCTCTTATGTCATTTTCTAGGTTTTCGAAGTTATCTAGGATTTTACCGATATAGGCTTGTTTTTGTGCTTCACGCTCATTTTCAGTAATTGCTTCTTTTTCTAGACGGGCGCGTTCTATGGCGTTTGTTTTGAAGACGCCAAGTGCTTGTGCCATTTCACCTAAATTATCTTTTCTGTCTTCCATGGGAATTCTTATGGCTGTATTTGCTCGTGCTAGACTTTTCATTGCATCTGTTAGTTTGTTGAACTGTGAACTGATACTTCGTGAAATTACATAAGCAAGGATACTAGACAGGGAGATTAAACCTATTAAGGCAATTGCATAAATCCAAAAGATGGATGTTGCATGATTTGAATGATCAATTGCGATGTGCATCAGTTCTTTTGTGATTTTATCTTCCATCACTTTTAGTTGGTCGATGCGACTTGATGTAATATTGAACCAATTTTCAATTGAGATATCTGAAATATATCCGCCAAAAGGATTATCAAGTGCTTTTTTGCGGAATTCATTCACTTTTTGACTTTCAGGGCCATTAAGTATTTTATCAAGTTCTTGGATTTTCTCGACACTGGCATGATGTCTAAAGGCTTCAAAATTTGCTCGTTGGTTTGCTATTTCTCCGACGAAAATTTTGTAAATATCTTTGTTGAACTTACCTTCACTGAACCCGGATGTTCCCATTGATTTTTCTAAGGCTGCAAATTCTTTTGCGCGAAGGAATGAGGTGTAGGTTATGAGTTCGCGAATAATGTCGGCATCGTTTGTTGCTTCTTCATAACTTTCAGTGAGAGAGATCAAATTATCTATCAATGGAGTGTAGAAGTTATCCATTTTATTTACTGAAAGATTGAGGCTATCGACGCCTTGTCTTTTCGATTGTAACTTTGTGAGTGAAGCTTTGATCTTTTTTAGAGGCTTTTTAAAGTGATAATAGTTTAAGTTTTTTTCTGAATAGGGGAGATTTTTTAAAAATTTTTCTATCGCTTGATCTGTTTTTTCTCTTGAACTTGCGATTTTATTACTGAAATTTTTCTTATCGGAACTGATGTATCCGGCGGCGTATGCTCGTTCCGTTTGCAATTGATGAACTAATTTGGCACTTGCCGGGGCTAGTTCAATTGCTTGAACGATGTTAGTGGCAGATACTTTAGAGTTCCACATTTTATGTAGCTCTTCAGCGCTTACCATTGCTAATCCTAATATTGGAATTAAGCTTAGGATTAGTATTCTACGGGTAATTGATAATTTCGATATAAAAGCCATTTCAAAAATTCCTTCAAACATCGTTCCGTACGGTAATCTTCAGTACAGAGAGTAAGATGATTGTGGTAAATAAGGGATTAATGGATGCGACAATTTATTCTCTTATATTGCTCTTTTTCTTATATTCAGCTTTAGAAATATTTGTATTGCTTAAAATTCATGCATTTTTGTAAGAATTTGCTTATATTTCAAGATATTTTCGGCCTATTTATTGCTGATAAAGATACTATTCTTGAGGGTAATTTCTTTTGTTAGGCTAAAGTCTAGTTCTTTTACTTAAAACAGTCAGTAAACGTTTTTTTGTCTACTGGCTTTA
>JAJFHW010000377.1 GCA_021775385.1 Hyphomicrobiales bacterium
CATCAACTCTGTTCGTGATGAGTCGGTTATTAAGAAGGGCAAAATCAGCTACGTTTATTAACTCTGTTTGCGCTTCTTCATTTGTGATGAGTTGTGGCATGTTTGATAAGTTACCACTGGTCATAATTAAGGGCACATCAAACTCAGCTAGTAACAGATGGTGTATGGGGGTGTTTGGAAGCATGATGCCCACTTCATGTAAGCCTGGGGCAATGGCTTCGGGTAATTTCTGGCAAGTTTTTTCAACCAGGACAATTGGAGCGGCCGGGCTTTCTAGTAGCGTCATAGCTTCTGTTGAAAAGAAGCCGTAATTTTTTGCTTGCGCGCTATCTCGGCACATCAGTGCAAAAGCTTTATTTGACCGTTTTTTTCTACTGCGCAACTCTTCGACTAATTTACCTTCGTTGGCAAGACAACAAAGGTGAAAGCCGCCAAGACCTTTTATCGCTCCAATGAAGCCCGCTTTAATCAGGTCTGCTGCAACCTTAATCGGTTCTCCCTGGTTTATGAGGATTGCGGGCTGCGTTGTTTGGCACAGCCATTTAAGTACTAATTCAGGGCCACATGTTGGGCAGGCGATGGGTTGAGCATGAAAACGTCTATCACTTGGGTCTTCATATTCTTTTTGGCATTTATCGCACATTTTAAACGGAGCCATTGAAGTTGTTGCCCTGTCATATGGTGCTTCATAAATGATTGAAAGTCTTGGGCCGCAATGAGTGCAGTTTGTAAAAGGGTAGTTGTATCTGTGCTCTTTTGGAGACGTTATTTCCTTGATGCAGGCCTTACATGTGGCGGCGTCTGGAGAGATTTGCGTTTGCATTTCACCCTGTTCGCTTGGGCGAATTTTAAAGCTTTGGAATTTTTGAAACTGAGAGACCTCAGTGATTTCAATCTTTGTAATTTTTGCAAGCGGTGGGTTCTCTGTTTCTAATCGGTTTAAAAATTTCCCTTGCTCATCTCCCTTAAGATTGAGGATAATTTGAACACCTTGTCCGTTATTTAAAACCTCACCTTTGAGCCCCATATCATTGGCCAATTGCCAGACGAAGGGACGAAAGCCAACGCCTTGCACAATACCTGTAATGGTAATGATACTGGTTTTCTGGCTGTTGGTTTCATGAGGCATAAATATTTAACCGCTTATTTTGATTTGCTTTTTTCTTAAACTATCAAGAGCGGCACAGCTTGTCAGTTCTATTTATTGATTTGGCTTAACGGAATGAATGGACATTTTGTAGCACGGTTAAAAGAGATAGCTTTAATTGTTGAGCCCTATACAAACAGTGACCCTAAACCTTTATTTTACAATATTTAACTCAGCTTGAAGGCCGTTGATAAAATCTTTAGCCGGAACAGACTTTTTTCCTTCTCTTTGTACTTCAAAGAGTTGAATGCAGCCCGTTTCGCATTTAAGGATCAATTCATCTTCAGATTTATTTTGATGAGCATTAACTTGATCTGTGGGTAGTGCAGATCTGATGACTTTTATCCGTTCGGTTTTGCCATTTGCTTTTAACATTTCAAACCAGGCACCTGGGAACGGGCTTAACCCGCGGATGTGATTGTGGATGTCTTCAGCTGACCTGGACCAATTGATTTTGCTCTCGGCTTTTGAGATTTTTTTAGCATAGGTGACGCCGTCTGTCGGCTGGGGAGTTGGAACGAGAGAACCGCGCTCTAACGCATCCAGGGCGCGGCCTAAAAGGTCTGCGCCTCGTATCATCATTTCGTCATGCAAATCACCTGCGGTCATTGTCGCACCAATGGGGATGTGCTCACTCAGCAAAATATCTCCTGTATCTAACCCTTCATCCATTTGCATGATCATAACGCCAGTGCCGTCATCACCTGCCATTATTGCTCGTTGTATGGGGGCTGCGCCTCGCCATCTTGGTAGTAGAGAGCCATGGACATTTAAGCATCCATACTCGCATGCCTCTAAAATGGAAGTGGGAAGCAAAAGGCCGTAAGCCACGACGATGGCAATATCAGCGTTTAAGGCTTCGAATGCTTCCACCTGCTCTTCTTTTTTCAGAGATGTTGGTGTGAAAACTTCCAACCCGGCTTGCTCTGCAAAATCATGAACTGGAGTTTTGCGCACCTTGCCACCACGGCCTGCTTTTCTTGGTGGCTGGCTATACACACCGACGACCTCATGACCTTTGTTCATGATCTCAGTTAATGTCGGAATTGAGAATTCTGGCGTTCCCATAAATATTACGCGCAAGGTCATGATGATCCCTTTTGATCCATTTAGATCGTTATTACTTTTTTAGCTTTGGCAAATTTTTTAATGACACGATCACGGCGCAATTTAGAAATATAATCAATAAAGAGCACACCATCTAAATGGTCGATTTCGTGCTGAACAACCGTTCCTAGTAATCCTTCACAATCGCGTTCTTGTTCTTTGCCTTCTTCATCAAGATAGCCGACTTTTACAATCGCAGGTCGTTCGATTTCTGCGAAATATTCCGGGATGGAAAGGCAACCTTCTTCATAAACGGAGCGGTCATCTGATGAGCTTAAGATTTTCGGATTGATCATAATGATCGGTTCTTTTTCGTCACTATCTTCTTTTTGAGCTGCGTCCATTACGATGAGACGGATGGGTATGTTAATTTGCGGTGCTGCCAAGCCGACGCCCGGGGCATCATACATTGTCTCAAGCATGTCTTGCATGAGCGTTTTTAGTTCTGGGGTGATATCTTCTATTGGCGAACAATTCTCCCGCAAAACCGGATCAGGAATTGTTATGATTTCTTTTAAAGCCATTTTCGTCTTTCGTCACTCAATTCAAAACTTGTTTTAAAACTGCCTTTTGAGCATTTAATACCTCTCTCACCCTCTTAAAACAGGGCATTTGGCCGCTAAATAATAGTGTGAGGAGCATTGTTTTGGCTTTACTTGCCTTTTTCTTAGCTGATAGATACCTTAATTCTCTTGAAGGTGAAAGAGTTATATCAAGACGCCGATATTAGAGGTGCATCTTGGAACTGAGATATTTTTATTGAGGTTAATCTTTCTTATCAGATAAGCAACAAACCTATTGGGGACAAGGTTATGACAACAAGTAATACTCAGAACACGAAAACTGCATCACTAAACAGAAGTGTTGTTTTTCCTCTTATTTTGCTTGTGCTCTATTTAGGGTTAATGAG
The DNA here is from genome assembly GCA_021775385.1 of Hyphomicrobiales bacterium. GTDB lineage: Bacteria > Pseudomonadota > Alphaproteobacteria > Rhizobiales > HXMU1428-3 > HXMU1428-3. Next base: position 3,165 of record JAJFHW010000377.1, read on the forward strand.
CCTTCTTGCGATTGAGCCCTATAGCCGTGCGACCTGGTTTGCTGAGAATTTACCCGTTTGGATTGTGGTTGGGCTTTTGGTGTTGACCTATCGCTCGTTTCAATTTTCGCACCTATCTTACTTTTTGATGTTTTTCTTTCTTTGCTACCATACTGTTGGTGGCCACTACACATTCTCACGTGTCCCGTTTGATTTCTTTAATGACCTCATTGGATCTGAGCGGAATAACTTTGACAGGGTTGGCCACTTTCTAGTGGGTGTTTTTGCCTATCCTACAGCTGAGCTTTTTGTACGAAAAGGTTGGGTGTCTGGTGTGAAATTAGCCGCACTAATTGGCTTCCTGGCTGTAAGCACCTGGGCTGGTCTTTATGAAGTGATTGAGATGATTTACGCGGTTAATTATGGCGGAGATGAAGCTGCTGATTTTCTTGGCAGCCAAGGCGACATCTGGGATGCGCAAAAAGACATTGCTATGGATATGCTAGGAGCTGTTTTATTTGGGGCTCTCTATTTATTTTGCGGGGTGAAGAAGGAGGACTAGGCTTAATTTTCTCTCACGGCTATTCTATGAGCTGAAGCTCATAGGCCTCCGAAGTGCCGCGCTTACGCCGGGCAGCTAAGCTGCCATATCCTTCAGCCCGAAATGGGCTAAACTCTTTTTATTTATTT
>JAJFHW010000378.1 GCA_021775385.1 Hyphomicrobiales bacterium
GATCATTATTATCTTTGTTCCAATTTTCCTACCAATGCTGGATACCTTCCAGGTTGATCCGCTTTTCTTTGGTGTACTGGTCGCATTGAACCTGCAAACTTCTTTCTTAACACCACCTATGGCAATGGCAGCATATTACCTAAAAGGTGTTGCGCCGTCTTATATCAAGCTAGTAGATATATTTATGGGCATCATGCCGTATCTACTAATTGTTATATTCACAATGGTTCTGTTGTACATCTACCCTCAAATCGCATTATGGTTACCTGACTATCTATTCGGAAAGGTTCCCAAATAATGTTAGATAAAATTGAGACAAGCCCATCAGCACCACAAACTATTGCACAGTTGGTTAGTGCACTAAATGAAGGCAAACTTTCAGCTTTTGATTTAACCCAAGCTTGTCTAGAGCACATAAAAAACCATGATGATAACATTGAAGCATGGGCGTTCCTTGACGGAGATCTAGCATTAGCATCTGCAAAAATAGCTGATAACTATCGTCATCTAGGTAAACCACTTGGCCCGCTGCATGGCATACCAATTGGGATCAAGGATATTATTGATACCGAACAGATGCCAACAGAAATGGGCACTCCTTTACATAAAGGGCGAACCCCAAGCGAAGATGCAAAACTAGTCTCTTTATTAAAAGAGGCGGGGGCAGTAATTCTTGGAAAAACAGTCACATCTGAAATGGCTGTATTGTCCCCAGGGAAAACACGCAACCCACATAACTCAGCCCATACACCAGGCGGGTCATCAAGTGGATCTGCAGCAGCCGTTGCTTCATCCATGGTGCCAGTTGCAATAGGAACACAGACCAACGGCTCAGTCATTCGCCCTGCATCATATTGTGGAGTATTTGGTTTTAAACCCTCTTTCGGGAGCATTTCTCGTCACCGTGTTTTACAAGGCTCTGCCCCTCTAGATACGGTTGGGATTTTTGCGAATTCTATTGAGGATATTGCAACTGTGGCTGATACCCTGATGGTTTTTGATGCAAATGATCCAGACATGGAAATGAAAAGCAGACCACAAATTTCTGAGATTTCATCACAAGCCCCACCACTTGATCCTCGATTTGCTTTTGTAAGGTCCCCTGTGTGGGACCGTGCAGAAGAAAATACAAAAGACGGCTTTCGTGAATTAATAGAACATCTTGGTGGCACTATAGATTTATTTGACCTGCCTTCAATTTTTGATAAAGCTCACGATGCCCATAAGGTTTTGATGGAAGCTGATATAGCTAAAAATTTTCAAGAAGCATATGAAAATAGCAAAGATATATTAAGCCCAACCTTGAGTGAAATGATAGAACGTGGACAAAAAATAACCGCGGTGGATTACAATCAAGCTTTAGATTTAAGGTCAGAATTAAAATATATTCTAAATGACATCTTTGAAGATTATGATGCAATTATCACTCCATCTGCACCTGGAGAAGCTCCCAAGGGAATTGAGAGCACCGGAGATCCTAGCTTTTGTACAATTTGGAGTTTATGTGGCACGCCAGCACTAAACTTACCAATTCTACAGGGCGAACAAGACCTGCCAATCGGCGTGCAACTTGTTGGAAACTTTAATGATGACGCTCGGTTAATTAGAACTGCAAAGTGGTTGCTAAATAAATTACAATAAAAATGCACACTTTAAATGTGTGAAGAAATTGATTTTGAAAGGTTTCATTACATGGACAATATGATCACTGGGGCATTGGCCGTGATAGTTTTTGGAGCATTTGTTGTGGGGTTAGCGCTCTCTATTGGGCAAACACCTTTCATGATAATTGTAGGGTTAGTTTTAGCTCTGCTGGTTATAGACTATGTTCAAAATGTTCGCTCAGAAAATGACAACAATAAGCCAGATTAATGTTAACTCATTAATTGTGATTTTAAACGTCATCACCAATTTTATGGTTTGCCATTAACTCCAGGGCTTTGATCATAGATGAATGGTCTTCAGCGGCACCGCCATTTGCAGAGCAGGCATTAAACAATTCTTGAGCAGTTGAAGTATTTGGCAATGAAATTCCCAGCTCTTTAGCACCTTGCAATGCAATATTTAAATCCTTTTGATGCAATTCAATTCTAAAGCCAGGATCAAAAGTTCTTTTCACCATACGCTCACCATGGACTTCTAAAATTTTAGAAGAGGCAAAACCTCCCATTAATGCTTCACGCACTTTAGCCGGGTCCGCGCCTGCTTTGGAAGCAAATACAAGCGCCTCAGACACAGCTTCAATATTCAGGGCAACAATAATTTGGTTCGCCACCTTAGTCGTCTGACCATCTCCGTTACCACCAACTAAATTTATGTTTTTTCCTAAAAGATCAAACAGAGGTTTTACTTCATCAAAAACACTTTGCTCACCACCGACCATAATCGTAAGAGTAGCTGCTTTTGCACCGACCTCACCACCTGAGACTGGAGCATCAAGGTATGAACAGCCCATGCCTATAATGTTACTGGCAAACTCTTTAGTCGCTATAGGTGTAATAGAGCTCATTTCAATAATAGTTTTACCTGGCGCAAGTCCGGCAGATACACCATTTTCTCCAAAGAGAACATGCTCTACTTGCGGCGTATCAGGGAGCATCAATATTATAACATCCCCAGATAAAGCAACCTCTTTAGCTGACGCTTTTACTTGCAACCCTTTTTCTAAAAGTTCATTTGTAGCAGGTGTCTTGCGAACGGAAGTGAAAACACTATGTCCCGCATCAAGCAAATGACCGGCCATAGGCGCACCCATAAGACCTAGTCCGATAAAGCCAATATTAGCCATTGCTACTCCATTTGATATTACAAATTTGTGATATTACAAACATGAAAACCAACAGCTAGTAAAATCTAAAGAATCAGACAGACAAACCGTTGGTATATATTTTAGACCAAGTTAATTTAAAGCATAACGAAGCCTGAATTAGCAAGTTTTTTTTTCAAACAAACATACCATTAACAATATCGGTTCAATTTTAAAGCTATATTCAAAAAACCAGAAAGAAGTGTTTTTACTGGTTAGGCCACACGGTCACGAGGCTCATTACCTGCAAAAAAAGCGTCCAGATTATCAAGAGCACGCATTCCCATAGCATCACGGGTCTCTTTCGTGGCACTACCGATATGGGGTAATAAAAAGACGTTATCTAATTCAAAAAATGCTGAGTTTCCGCCTGGTTCATTCACAAACACATCTAAACCGGCAGCTGCAATCTGCCCAGATGCCAAAGCTTCAATCAATGCATCTTCATCAACAAGAGAGCCGCGCGCGGTGTTTGCTAAAATAGCTCCTTTAGGCATCAACGCTAGTCTTTCCCTATTCATTAAGCCAATTGTTTCAGGTGTTGCTGGGCAATGCAGAGATAGAAAATCAGAAACTTTAAGCACATCTTCTATGGAGTTATGATAAGTAGCCCCCTGCTCTAATTCAGGAGATAAACGGCTTCGGTTGTAATAATGGATTTCCATATCAAAACCTTTTACAAGCTTCATCAAAGCCCTGCCTACACGCCCCATACCAACAATACCTAGGCGTTTATTCGTCATCTGAGTGCCAACCATAAATGTAGCGCCCCAGCTATTCCAACCCCCACTTCTAACCAAACGATCGCTCTCACTTGCCCTACGTGCTGCCCCTAAAATAAGCAACATCGCAATTTCAGCTGTCGCTTCAGAAAGCACATCAGGAGTATTGGTCACAACAATACCTTTAGCCTTTAAAGCCTCAAGATCACAATGATCTACACCTACAGAATGATTAGCTATAATCTTAACCCTGTCTGATAAAGCAGCAACTACATCAGCCGAAAAAACTTCTGAATGACAAGGTAAAATAGCATCAACTTCATTACTCATTTTAATAATTTCATCAGAGGTAAACACATGATCTTCAGTATTAAGCCGAACATCATAATCGCGCAGAGCCCGTTCTTCAGTCGCTTTAGATAATTTTCTACATAGCCATAAAACCGGTTTACTTGTCATTTCACATCTCTTCTAAATAAAATTAATTACATCAATGCATACGATATTTTTTGATAACTTAAAATTAAAAAGCATTATAGCCTATTCGGATTTTGAGATGAATCAGTAAAACCACGAATAGTTTTCAGCATCAAATTATGTGAGTATCATTCTAACTATGCAAACTTATGGATGCCAACTTAATTGCATTCAAGCTATTACAATCTCGCATAAGGAAATTATAATATTATGTATAAAGATATTTCAGGATTAAAAGTTGATGAGGTTTTATACAACTTCTTAGATCAAGAAGTCCTGCCAGGTCTAAACATAAGTGCTGAAAATTTCTGGTCTGGGTTCAGTAGCTACATCAATGAGCTAGCACCAATTAATGCTAAGTTATTAGTGAAACGCCAGAACCTACAAAGCCAAATAGATAGCTATTATAAAAACACACCCTCATTAGAAAACGACATGGATAGTTATAAAATTTTCTTGTCCTCAATTGGTTATATAGAAATGGATAAAGGACCCTTTAAAATCCAGACTACAAATGTAGATAGTGAAATTTCAACAATAGCGGGCTCACAACTTGTCGTGCCCATAAGCAATGCACGTTATGCACTGAATGCAGCGAATTCCAGATGGGGCAGCCTATATGATGCTTTATATGGAACAGATGCTATCAGCACAAAAAATCATAATCCAACTCAGTTTGATGTAACACGAGGCAAGGAAGTTATAGATTGGGGAAAGTCATTTCTTGATGATATCATTTTGCTTGAAGAAGGCTCGTTTAAAGACATAACCAAAATTGAAATTATAGATCATCAACTACAATTTATCATAAATGACAAACAGGTTAGGTTAAAATCCCCCGAACAATTTGTTGGTTACCAAGGCTCTAGCACAAAACCAAAAGCAATCCTTCTAAGTCATCATGGTTTACATATTGAAATCCAAATCGACTCAGAACACGTCGTTGGGAAAATAGATCCAGCAGGTATTTCTGATATTATTCTTGAGAGCACTCTATCAACCATAATGGATCTGGAAGATAGCGTTGCAGCAGTCGATGGAGAAGATAAAACAATCTGCTACCGTAACTGGCTAGGATTAATGCAGGGAAATTTAAATGACAAATTTGAGAAAAACGGAAAAGAAATAACACGGTCATTAAATGCAGATAAGCACTTTACAGGCAGTGATGGTTCGGAAATAAAGTTACACGGACGCAGCTTGATTTTAGTTCGCAACGTTGGGCACCTAATGACTAACCCTGCAATTCTATATGGATCTGGTGAAGAAATACCGGAAGGTCTAATGGATGCAATGATAACATCTCTCATTGCAATGCATGATTTAATCAAAGATGAA
>JAJFHW010000379.1 GCA_021775385.1 Hyphomicrobiales bacterium
CGGGGCGATTTTATCTGATGTGGGGTCGGTTAAAAAAAGCATTATAGACGCAGTTGAGCCTTATCTGCCTAAGACTTGTCATTTTGTGCCAGGGCACCCGGTGGCGGGTACTGAATATTCTGGGCCGAAAGCAGGGTTCTCGACTTTGTTTGAAGGGCGTTGGTGTATTTTAACCCCGATTGTTAATACGCCTCGTACTGAGGTTGAGAAAGTCTCGAACCTTTGGACCGGGCTTGGCTCAGATGTGGAAGAGATGGACGCAGAGCATCATGATATTGTGCTTGCCATTACCAGTCATATTCCTCACCTCATCGCTTACAATATTGTGGGAACAGCAGCGGACCTTGAAGAGGTGACATCGAGTGAAGTGATTAAATATTCTGCTGGTGGCTTTCGAGATTTCACGCGGATTGCCGCTTCTGATCCGGTGATGTGGCGTGATGTTTTCATGAACAATAAAGAAGCCGTTTTAGAGATGCTTGGTCGTTTTACTGAAGACCTAACACAACTGCAGCGACATATTCGCCGTGGTGATGGGCAAGCTTTGGAAGATTTATTCACTAGGACGCGGGAAATTCGCCGCTCGATTATTGAAGCTGGACAGGCGACTGAGTAACAGGATTTATTTGTTACATATTTAGTAATTTCCACCAGAAAGTGCCTAGTGCTATGGCTAAAATTAAAAGAAAGAATTTATTTTTATAAATACCAAGCCAAGTTAAAGAGCCTATGATTGAATAGTATGCAATGTTTATAAATGAGGAAAACACCAAAACTTTGTAAATGATACTTTTTTCGGCGCCATGAAACCCCATGAAGATAATAGAGCTTGGATAAATAATTAACTGTAAACGGAACAAATTGTATTGTGTTTTTGTGTTGACCCAACTATCTAGACCGGCAGCATGCCAAGCAAAAATTGCTAATGCTACAACTAAGCCTGCAACAGCAAAATATAAAACAAAGCGAAAGTAACCCATAAATTAATCTCCACTTTTGTGGTGTTAAATCGCGCTAAGCTTTTTTCAGGAATTGGGTTTTTAGGACGATGGTGGATTTGCCTTGGCGGCATTCGACTTCGCCTTCTTTGGAAGTGAAGCGGATGTTTTTCATCACTGTGCCGCGCTTTAGGTTGAGGGATGTGCCTTTTACTTTCAAGTCTTTGATGAGGGTTACGTTGTCACCTTCGGTGAGCTCATTACCGTTACTATCTGTGACGTCCATCAGGTGATCTTTTCTCGATTGTCTGAGTTGATTTGTTGCTGTGTTTTTATCGGAGATACTTATCTCGTAGGAACGGGTGTTATTTACCTAGTGGGAACCGGAGTTCCGTCGCGATAATCATAAAACCCACGGCCAGCTTGTTGGCCAGTCCAACCGGCTTCAACATATTTTACTAACAAAGGACATGGGCGATATTTTGGATCTGCCAAGCCTTCATAGAGTTTTTGCATGATACCGAGGCAATTATCTAGCCCGATAAAATCAGCTAGTTCCAGAGGCCCCATTGGGTGGTGCGCGCCATAGCACATGGCGGTGTCGATGGCTTCAACTGTGCCAACGCCTTCATAGAGTGTGTAGATTGCTTCGTTGATCATTGGGATCATGATGCGGTGTACGATAAAGGCAGGGAAATCTTCTGAAACGGCTGTGTATTTCTCTAACGATTTTACAAAGGCTTTACAGGTTTGATAGGTTTCTTCTTCTGTGGCGATGCCTCTGATGAGCTCAACCAATTCCATAACCGGCACAGGGTTCATGAAGTGCATGCCAATGAATTTAGCTGGGCGGTCAGTTTTAGCAGCTAAACGGGTGATTGAAATGGTGGAGGTGTTTGAGCAGAGGATTGCTTCGGGTTTTAGTACTGGGCAGAGTTCTTTGTAAATTTCTTGTTTTAAGTCTTCATCTTCTGTGATGGCTACGACGACAAGATCTGCCTCTGAAAGTTGGTTGATGTCTGAAGTGATTGTGATGAGGTCTAGTGCGGCTTGTTGTTGATCTTGGGTCATTGTGTCTTTTGAGACTTGGCGTGCAATGTTGCCATTGATTGTGGCAATGGCAGCTTCTGTCTTTTCTTTAGAGACATCGACAAGGATGACCTTGTAGCCAGCTATTGAAGCAACTTGAGCTATGCCTGAACCCATGTGCCCTGCGCCAATAATGCCTATTTGTTTTATCTCTTCTACTGGCTGTATGCTTTCGGCCATATCGTCCTCATTTTTAGTTGCGCTTTAGATTGCCTACAAGCAACCGCGCTTTTTAGTGCCCTTTAGGTTGCCTTTTTTGTGCTTCAGATGCCTACAAAGCATCCGCACTAGCAACCGGGCTATAAGTTGCGCTTCAGGTTGCCATTTTTAATGCGCCTTCAGGTTGCCTTTTTTGTGCTTCAGATGCCTATAAAGCATCCGCACTAGCAACCGGCGCGAGCATCCGCTTTGTTATTTTTGCCCTTCGGTTGCCTACCAGCGACGGGCTTAGTTCAGCTATAACAACCAGGTTTTTTAATACTGTTTTAAAATTTAGGTATGTTTCAGCAATAAATGGCTGAATATGATCTTTAATATAGCAATAAGCGAAAATAAAACCATTAGTTTTTTACATTAAAACACAGGATGTAAAAGCTTTTGGTAACATGGTTTTCTCTCACGGATTTTTTGCTGTGCTTCAGATGCCCACTACGCATCCACACTATCTACCTTCGAGGGGGCGGTGCTAGGCACCGGACGCCTCTGGCGTCATGTCTGTGCTCTGAAAGAGAGCACTCCCTTCTTCTGAGTGAGGTTTGAGAAGCAGCCTTAATGAATTCATAAAAACGCAACAAGCGTTAGTTCGTTAGAAATTGCAGATTTTGGGAAAGGTGTTTTGTCAGAGGGAAATACTCTCCCTCTGACTTAACTCAAGTTTTTCTATAAAGAGGCTAGCCTCCTTATTTAGAAAGTTCGGCTTCTAGCTCTGGTAAGGCTTCAAAAAGATCTGCTACGAGACCATAATCTGCCACTTGGAAAATAGGGGCTTCTTCATCTTTATTGATGGCGACGATGACTTTACTGTCTTTCATGCCGGCTAGATGTTGAATGGCCCCTGAGATGCCAACAGCGATATAGAGCTCTGGAGCTACAACTTTACCGGTTTGACCAACTTGATAGTCGTTTGGCACAAAGCCACTATCAACAGCGGCTCTGGATGCGCCTACGGCTGCGCCGAGTTTGTCTGCAATTTTTTCGATCAAAGCAAAGTTTTCACCTGACCCCATGCCGCGACCACCAGAAATGATGATATTCGCTGATGTCAGTTCTGGACGATCTGATTTAGATAGTTCTGCAGAGACGAATTCAGAAATACCAACTGGCGCTGGTGCGCTGATGGTTTCAACTGAGGCTGAGCCGCCTTCGACGGCTGCTTCGAAAGCTGTTGTACGTACAGTGATGATTTTTTTAGGATCACTTGTTTCAACAGTTTGAAGGGCGTTACCTGCATAAATTGGGCGCTCAAAGGTGTTTGGTGATTTAACAGCGATGATGTCTGAGAGTTGGCCAACATCTAGTTTTGCAGCAACGCGCGGCATGAAGTTTTTGCCTGTTGTGGTTGCGGCAACAAGAGCTGCATCATAGTTTGCCATTAGCGGCACGATGAGCTCAGCCATTTCTTCGGCTAACTGTGATTTTAGCTGAGGGGCGCTTGCAACAAGTACTTTTCTCACACCTGTTAATTTAGCAGCTTGTTCTGCGACACTGTCGCAATTTTCACCAGCTACTAAGATGTCTGTGTCACCACCAATTGCTATTGCTGCAGTGAGCGCTTTGGCAGTGGCTGGGTTAAGATTACTATTGTCGTGATCAGCAATGAGTAGATTTGTCATTTATAGTACTCCTGCTTCGTTTCTAAGTTTGTTTACGAGTTCAGCTACATTTTCAACTTTAACACCAGCTTCACGTGCTGCTGGCTCTGTTGTTGTTACAATTGAATGTCTTGTGGCCGTTTCGATGCCGAAACTTGCTATATCTTTTTCCTCAAGAGGCTTTTTCTTTGCTTTCATAATATTCGGCAAAGATGCGTATCTTGGTTCGTTTAAGCGAAGGTCAGTTGTGATGATTGCTGGTAAATTCAACGATAGTGTTTGAAGACCACCATCGACTTCGCGAGTAACGACAGCTTTTTCACCTTCAAGTTCAAGCTTGTAAGCAAATGTGCCTTGTGGCCAGCCTAAGAGAGCCGCTAGCATTTGGCCTGTTTGGTTGCAATCATCATCAATGGCTTGTTTGCCAAGAAGAACGAGACCAGGGTTTTCTTCCTCAACAACTGCTTTTAAGAGTTTTGCAGCTGCAAGGGGTTCAATAACATCGTCAGATACGATGTGAATGGCTCTATCTGCGCCCATAGCTAGTGCTGTTCGCAGTGTTTCTTGAGTTTTCTTTGTGCCGATTGAAATTGTAATAATTTCTGTCGCTTTCCCGGCTTCTTTTAAACGAACAGCTTCTTCAACTGCGATTTCGTCAAAAGGGTTCATGGACATTTTTACATTTGCCAGGTCGACACCAGATCCATCTGATTTAACACGGATCTTAACATTGTAATCTACGACCCGTTTTATCGGAACTAGGATCTTCATTTATGTGGCCCTCCACTTGTGTTTTGTTTCAGATGCTCTTTGCTTAGTGCGCCTTTAGGTTGCCCACTGGCAACCGGCACTCTGTTAGTGTGCCTTCAATTGTCCACTAGCAACCGTATTTCTGTACTTCAGATGCCCATAAAGCATCCGCATGGTTTGTTGGGATATACTTAAACTTTCAAAAGCAAATAGCTGATAAAAATTGCTGAAAGATTTCAAGCAGCAATTTTTATCAATTTGCTTCAAGAATAATCGAGCGTATCCTTTTTTGGAAATTAGTCAGACGGAACCTAACTGCCATAAAATAGGCTGTCAATAGAGTTGCAGAGCCCTCTGGTCTAATGATCAAGAAGTTCAGGCCTAATGTTAAGGACAATAAAGTTAATTCCGCTCAAATAGGGGAACATTCCTGCGTTTCATGAAAATAACTAGGACGATACCGGCTAAAAATCCGCCAATATGGGCCCACCAAGCGGTATTTCCGCCATCCATATATACGATATGGAAGATTTGGAACACAAACCACGCCAGGATTGCGATTGCAGCATTGACGGGCAATGGTATGTTACCTAAGACAAGCACCCAAAGTTTGACTTTTGGATGTAGCATTAAATAGGCAGCGATCACGCCTGCAACTGCACCAGAGGCGCCAATTAATGGTATTTCTGAGTTGGGTGCCATAATTGAATGAGTGTATCCGGCGACAATGCCGCATAAAAGGTAGAAGGCAAGGAAGGTGAAGTGACCCATTGCATCTTCAATATTATCTCCAAAAACCCATAAAAACAGCATGTTACCGCCAAGATGCAACCAGCCGCCATGTAAGAACATGTAAGATAGAAGTGTGAATTTTTCTGAGATTGGAATGAGGTCAAATTTTTCACCTGGAATGTTTGGACCCATCAGGCCTTCAGGTAATAATTCACTAGGAACAATTGCAAAACTTGCCATTGCCACTTCGTTGATTGGGTAAAGAATACCAGATTGAAAGGCAACATAGATTGCTACGTTGGCGATGATGATTAACACCGTCATGAATTGAAATTTAATATGTTCTAGTGGATTGGTATCATATAGGGGAACAAACACTTGGCTAACCTCTTCATTGGGCCCGTTTATTAG
>JAJFHW010000380.1 GCA_021775385.1 Hyphomicrobiales bacterium
AAGAAATTTTTAAGTTAAAAAAGGGATTATTAGTTTGGGGTAGCGCAGATGTAATTGATGCTATGAATGATTATGAACAGTCTGCAGAAGTAGATATTGAAGATAAATTTAAATTTTTGCTTTCTGTAGATAAATTATATGGTGCAATTCGAAAAGACCTTGGACATGATGATGCGAATCTAGAAGAAGGTGCTCTAATTGGTATTTTTTTAGATCAAACTTCACGTATAGAAATAAAATTGGCTTTTAAACAAATGAAATAATTTCCTAAGCTGTTGCTTTTTCGGGTTCTTCTTCTTCGATTTTAAGAACATCTTCTAACGCTTTGCGGATTTGGTATTGGCGTTCTTTGCTGGTGATTTTTCCGCCTAGCAAATCTGTGACGTAGAAAACGTCAATCGCTTTTTCGCCATATGTTGCGATATGCGCACTGGAGATATCCAGGTTCAAATCACTGAGAGTTTTAGTCAGGTGGAATAAAAGGCCTGGTCGGTCAAGGCCGCGGACTTCAATCACAGTTAGATCGTTAGAGAGGCTATTATCAATGGTTACATCTGGCGGGACTTTAAAGGCGGAGATGCGGCCTCTCATGGTGGCAGGCTTTTGCATCATGTTATTTAGATGTTTTTCGCCGCGAATAAGTTGGTTCAATGTATCCGCTATGGTTTTAGCGCGACGTTGTTCATCTTCAGCATGGTCAAATTCACGGCTAATACAAACAGAATCAATTGCCATTCCATCTTGAGTTGTTGTGACCTGTGCATCAATGATGTTGGCGCCAGAAGAAGCGCAACTCCCCGCTAACATTGAGAGCAGTTTAGGGTGAGCTGTTGTGAAAATGGTGATTGAGGTGTGGGCGGTGAAAGCATCACTAGAGACCTCAAAGGCGAGTTCTTTTTCTTCTTCTTCAGCCGATTTCATTAATTTGGCGTGTTCGTATTGCGTGTTCAGATCTGTTTTTAGCCAATAGGAATCAAAGTGCCGTGTTGTGTAATTTTCTAACTGATCTGGGCTCCATTTGATGGTCGTGTCAGTTTCTGCTTTTTCACGGAACTCATTGATCGCTAAGTTAACTTGTGAGCGGTGAGTGTCTTCACTATGGCCGTTTGATAGATAGAGGTTTGTTTCTTGGTAAAGAGTTCTCAGTAATTGACCTTTCCAACCGTTCCACGTGCCGGGGCCAACGGCGCGGATGTCACAGGCGGTTAAGATAACAAGGAGTTTTAGTCGCTCCCGGCTCTGAACGATGTTTGCAAAATCTTTAATGGTCTGTGGGTCGTTTAGGTCGCGGCTTTGAGCGAAAGAGCTCATAGTTAAATGTTCTTCGATGAGCCATGCAACGATGTCTGTTTCTGCGTCTGTGAGGCCAAGACGTGGGCAGAGCCTTCTTGCTACGCGGGCTCCTGCAATTGAGTGATCTTCCTTGCGACCTTTTGCGATATCGTGAATGAAGACGGCAACATATAAAGCGCGCCGATTGGAAATTTTTTGCATCAAATCATGAGAGAGAGGAAGTTCTTCTTCCCCTTCGCCCCGATCAATCCAGGCCAGTTCAGCTAATGAGCGAATAAGGTGCTCATCAACCGTGAAGTGATGATACATATTAAATTGCATCATCGATGTGATCTTACCGAAATCACGAATAAAACGGCCTAAAACACCAGATTCATTCATGCTACTTAAGACTTTTTCAGGGTTGTCTTTCGAACATAAAATATCGAGAAAAATCTTGTTTGCTGTTTTGTTTTTGCGCAGGCTTGCATCGATTAAACGTAATGAATGACGAATTTGGCGCATCGCGCTTGGATGCAATAGAGTGTTATATTTGCTTGCGATATGAAAAATGCGGATGAGGTTCACAGGGTCGCGTTTGAAGGTGTCTTTATGAACTGTATTTAGGCGGCCATTTTCAATTCTAAAGTCAGATGATTTTCTAAGCTCTCTTCTTGTTTTCCAACCGAGGCCTTCAATCAATTGATTGAGTTTGGGAGCTGTTTTTAGTTGTTTCATTTCAAGGTCAGCACATAGCACGCGAGTGAGGTTGCCAACTTCTTTTGCTGTTAAGAAGTAGTGCTTCATGAAACGCTCAACTGCTTGCATGCCTTTTCTATCTGAGTACCCAAGACGTTCTGCCATAGATTTTTGGACTTCAAAAGAAATGCGCTCTTCGGGTCTTTTCGTTAGGAAATGTAAATGGCACCTGACTGTCCATAAGTAATCATCTGCATGTTTGAAGCTGTGATATTCCTCGGCTGTAAAAACACCTGAAGTTGAAATGTTACTACCGGTGGTTTCAAAATTTAGATATTTTGCTATCCAATGCAGGGTGTGAAGGTCACGTTGGCCGCCTTTGCCATCTTTTACATTTGGTTCAACCATATAGCGAGAAGCACCTGAGCGTTTGTGGCGTTCATCGCGTTCGGTTAATTTTGCTTCGATGAATTCACGCGCGGAACCTTTGATGACTTTTTCTTTGAAACTATCCAAGAATTCTTCATAGAGAGATTCTTCGCCCCAAAGATAACGGCTGTCCAGCATTGCGGTACGGATTGTCATATCCGATTTGGCAAAACGTACTGTTTGTTCGATTGAGCGGGTAGCATGACCGACTTTAAAGCCCATATCCCATAAGAGATAGAGCATATACTCGACGACGCTTTCTCCCCATGCGGTTTGTTTGTAGGGAAGGAGGAATAGCAAATCCAGGTCCGAACCAGGGGCGAGGGCGCCGCGACCATAGCCGCCCGTTGCAACCAGGGCGATGCGTTCTGCTGAAGATGGGTTGTGGGCGCGATAAATGTGTTTTGTTGTAAAGTCATAGATGACGCGGATTAATTCATCTTGAAAATGGGAAAGACCTTCTGCGCAAAGGCGACCATTGCCGTCTACTAGTAAATTTTCTTCGGCTTGGGTGTGAGCATGTTTTTTCACCTCACATAGTTTGGCCAGCACTTCTTGGCGTAATTTGCTTTCTTGTTTTTGATGAACGCGCCATAGCTCAGTAATTTCATCTCTTAATTGATTTGGAGAGAAAAAAGGAGGCTTTGTAGTGAATAATTTATCCATATGACTTTCTAGATGTGATCGTTGCTTATCAGTTCAGGGCTTAACAGTTTAAGGCTTAACAGTGAACGTGCTTGAGATTGTTGGCTTTAGTCTAGCATATTCTCATTTCTCTCGGCTATAGTTGGTATGAACTTTTGTCAATGAGATCAATTTTTGGTTAGCTTGTTGTTTCTTATGGTTTTTGCCCCGAGATTGCCTTCAGCTTATAAAGCATATCGAGTGCGTTTTTAGGAGTGAATTCATCTGGGTTTAGGCTTAATAGTTCGTCTTGCAATTTGTCACCAATTGGGTTTGGCTTGGCGGCTTCTTTTGTATCTTCTTCGTTTTCAGGTAATTCCATTGAAAATAATGGCAGATCTTCTAATTGGTTTATTCCGCCCGATTTTTGGTTCTTATTTTCTAAAACATTTAAAACTTCATTGGCGCGTTTAATAACAGCTTTAGGAAGGCCAGCAAGTTTAGCTACCTGGATGCCATAAGAGCGATCGGCTGCGCCCATAATTACGCGGTGGAGAAAGACGATCTCATCGTTCCATTCTTTTACTTCAATGGTGGCGTTTGTCACTCCGGTGAGTTTTTCAGAAAGGGTTGTTAATTCATGATAATGCGTTGCAAAGAGAGCCCTAGTTTTGCTGATGTTGTGAAGATATTCAACAGCTGCCCAGGCGATTGAGAGGCCATCAAAGGTGGCGGTGCCGCGACCAATTTCATCGAGAATGACCAAAGATTTGTCTGTTGCCTGGTTGAGAATGGCGGCTGTTTCGACCATTTCGACCATAAAGGTCGATCGCCCGCGGGCTAAATCATCTGAAGCGCCTACTCTTGAAAAGAGCCTGTCTATTAGCCCGATATGAGCGCTGGCTGCTGGCACGAAACTGCCCATCTGGGCCATGATTGCTATGAGAGCATTTTGCCTGAGGTATGTTGATTTGCCAGCCATATTCGGGCCGGTAAGTAGCCAAATGTTGGCTGAGCCTTCTTTGTTGTTGTTTTTAGAAAGCCCGCAATTGTTTTCAATAAAAGGGCCGGATTTAGATTTACGTAAGGCTTGTTCGACAACAGGATGACGGCCATTTTTAATGATGAAAGTACGGCTTTGATCGATGATAGGCCGTGTGTAATTTTCCTCCTCACTTAATAAAGAGAGGCTTAAAATGACATCAAGATCGGCCAGGCTTTGAGCGCAATGACTTATATTATCTCCCGATTTTTCTACATCTATGTTGAGTTCAGAAAACAAGTTGAGCTCAATGGCCAGTGCTCTTTCAGCGGCTTGCGTAATTTTAGATTCTGTTTCAATCAGCTCTTCGGTGTTAAAACGAACATTGTTTGCAAGAGTTTGGCGATGTCGAAAAATTTCGCTCAAAGGGCCTGTTAGCAATTGATTGGCATTGAGCTGTGTGACTTCAACAAAAAATCCAAATTGGTTGTTGTGTCTGACTTTAAGAGATTTTATGCCGGTTGTTTCTCTGTATGTGGCTTGAAGGTTAGCGATGATGGTGCGGCTTTGATCTCGTAATGTGCGTTGTTCATCTAGTCCTTCATGATTGCCTTCTTTAATGAAGCCACCATCTCTTGTTTGAAGAGGGAGTTCATCTGTTAAGTATCTGTCTAATTTATCTTTTAAAGATCCAGAGGCAAACAAAAGTGATTTGCTGATTTGGTTTATGGTTTCGGGTAAGTGCTCTTTTTTGAAATGTTCGATTTCTTTTAAAGCCTCATCGGCCACAAGTAGTCCTGAACGGATGGCGCCGAGATCTTTGGGGCCACCCCGTTTTAACGAGAGGCGTGAGAGCGCGCGGGCCATATCTGGTGTACGGCGTAGGATTTTGCGTAAAGCGTCTCTTACGGAGCTATTATTGTTAAAAAATTCCAGACTGTTTAGGCGATTATTAATGGCGGTGACGTCATTTAAGGGCGCGCTAATTTGGGTGGCTAACTGGCGCGAGCCGGCTCCAGTTACTGTTCTATCTAGAGCGTCAAACAGACTGCCTTTTTTGGTCATTCTTGTTGATTTGATCAGCTCGAGGTTGCCCCTCGTCGCTGCGTCAATGATCATGGTAGCATTTTCAATTGAGCGGCTTGGCGGTCTGATCAAGGGGCATTTGCCGATTTGCGTGAGTTCAACATATTTTAACAAGGCACCAATTGCAGCTAATTCACCGCGCTCATAGGTTCCAAATCCGTCTAGTTCAGTGACTTTTAGGGCAGCTTTTAAAGCTGCATCACCACCAAGACTGTTAAAATATGCTCCTGGAACTGGCGTTTGAACGGCTGCTTGATGATCTAGTATATGGCGTATGTGGGCTTCATTTTTTAAGGTATCTGCGATTAGAAGTTCGCTTGGAGCAAGTTTTGTGAGTTCGCCACTAAGGTCGGAACTTGTTACTTCGCTTACTAAGAACTGGCCGGTTGAAATATCAAGGCTGGCTAGAGAAAAGAGACTTTCTTTTCTAGTTTCGTGAGCTGGGTTTTGAAAGAGAGCTGTTAGAAAATTGTTTGCACCTGGCTCTAGAAGTGTATCTTCAGTGAGGGTGCCTGGCGTGACGAGACGGGTGACATCTCTCTGTACTACAGCTTTTGCCCCTCTTTTTTTCGCTTCAGAGGGGGATTCTGTTTGCTCAACAACGGCAACTTTAAAGCCGGCTCGAATTGCCTTTTGTAAATATTCGTCTGCCACTTTTAAGGGAACACCCGCCATTGGGATGTCATTACCTTGATAAGTGCCACGTTTGGTGAGGGTGAGGCCTAATTTTTCTGAAGCCTGGATGGCATCATCGAAGAATAACTCATAGAAATCACCGAGTTGGTAGAATAGTATGTAACCTGGATTAACGGCTTTTAATTCTAGATATTGTGCGATGACAGGTGAGGGCTTTTCATCAGATTTCGCTGTTTTACTCTTTTTTGGCTTCATTTTTTCATCAGTTTCAGGAGAACTATTGTTTTCGGTGCTTTCATTTTCGAAACTTTTATTTTCAATGCCTTGGTTTTCTATATTTTGTGTACTCACCGGGGGTTTTCTCGCTTTAGGGTCTTTTTCTTATCTACCTTTGAATGGGAATTGACATTATAGATGGTTAATCAAAATTACCATAGATAATGAAAATGGGTTGGGGATTTACTTTTAGACTGTTGTTTTTTGATGGCGTCATATTCATCTAATGTAGCGCTTCCTTCTATAATTGTTGCTTATATTTTTGCAACAATTATAGAAAAGACATGTTGTCGTTCAAAATTCTTCGTATTATGGTCTGTGTATAACTACTTAGCACCCTTCCATATTAATTTAAGCCATATCAATTTAGGTTCTCGAAAATATAATGCCGCAAAAAACCTCTAAAAATAACTTTACGGACCAAGAAGCTTTGCAATTTCATGCTGGAAATAAACCAGGTAAACTTGAAATTACACCAACCAAACCGATGGCAACGCAACGTGATTTAAGCTTGGCTTATTCACCGGGCGTGGCTGTGCCTGTTTTGGCGATCTCAGAAGATGAGCGAACTGCTTATGATTATACTAACAAAGGCAATATGGTTGGGGTTATCTCTAATGGTACGGCTATTTTGGGACTTGGTAATTTAGGGGCACTTGCTTCTAAGCCGGTTATGGAGGGAAAAGCTGTTCTCTTTAAGCGGTTTGCAGATGTGGATTCCATTGATCTGGAAGTTTCGACGGAAGATGTTGATGAGTTTATAAATTGTGTGCGCTATTTGGGGCCAGCTTTTGGTGGCATCAACTTAGAAGATATTAAAGCGCCGGATTGTTTTATAATTGAGCAAAAATTACGGGAACTCATGGATATTCCGGTTTTCCATGATGATCAGCATGGCACAGCGATTATCGCGACGGCTGGATTGATTAATGCGCTACATTTAAATGGAAAAAATATAAAAGACATTAAAATAGTTTGTTCTGGTGCTGGCGCGGCTGCTATTTCATGTGTTGAATTGGCGAAGTCTAGGGGTGTGCGGCCTGAAAATGTTTTGATGATTGATCGCAAGGGTGTGATCTATAAGGGACGTGAAGGTGGATTAGATCAGTGGAAATCTGCGCATGCTGTTGAAACAGATAAACGGACTTTAGAAGAAGCGCTTGTTGGGGCTGATGTTTTTTATGGCCTTTCAGCTGCTGGTGTTGTGAGCCAAGATATGGTCAAGGGTATGGCTGAGAACCCAATTATTTTTGCTATGGCAAACCCTGATCCAGAGATTACGCCTGAAGAAGTTCTTGAAGTTCGCCCGGATGCAATTATGGCGACAGGGCGCTCGGACTATCCGAACCAGGTGAATAATGTGCTTGGGTTCCCTTATATTTTTCGCGGCGCTCTCGATGTGCATGCAAGCGAGATTAATGAGGCAATGAAAATTGCAGCGGCTGAAGCTTTGGCAACTTTGGCGCGTGAGGATGTACCAGATGATGTTGCAGCTGCTTATGGTGGGCAACGTCCGAAATATGGGCCTGAATATATTATCCCAGCTCCTTTTGATCCCCGATTAATCAGTCATGTGCCGCCAGCTGTTGCACGCGCTGCAATGGATACTGGTGTTGCGCGGCGACCGATCATTGATATGGAAGACTATATAGCTAAACTTTCAGCTCGGCTTGACCCGGTTGCTGGTTGGTTACAAGGCATTTTCCAAAAGGTGAAGAAAAATCCACGACGGGTTGTTTTTGCTGAGGGGGAAGAAGAGCAGGTTATTCGCGCGGCCAATACGTTTTATAATATGGGGCTAGGGCATCCTGTTCTTGTTGGTCGTAAAGAAGGGATTTTAGAAGGTTTTAAGCGCGCTGGGATTGAGTATCGCGACGTATTTGAAATTCAAAATTCTCGGGAAACTGAGCATAATGAGCTTTATGCAGACTATCTTTATCAACGGTTGCAGCGCAAAGGTTATGTGCGGCGCGATTGTTTGAGAATGGTGAATAATGATCGAATTATATTTGCTGCTTGTATGATCGCGCATGGTCATGCGGATGCTCTTGTTGCTGGTGTGACGCGAAACTGGTCGATTGCTTTTGAAGATATTCAAAAAGTATTGGACGCAAAAG
Source organism: Hyphomicrobiales bacterium (assembly GCA_021775385.1). GTDB lineage: Bacteria > Pseudomonadota > Alphaproteobacteria > Rhizobiales > HXMU1428-3 > HXMU1428-3. The sequence continues at coordinate 8,122 of JAJFHW010000380.1, forward strand.
AAGGCTCTTGCCCTATCGGCGTTTCGCTTGTTCTTAATAGAGGCCGGGCTGTATTGGTTGCTGATACTTCGGTGCATGATATGCCAACAGCTGAAGAATTAGCCGATATTGCTGTCGAGGCTGCGAAAGTTTCTTGCCGTCTTGGTGCTGACCCGCGTGTGGCTATGCTTGCTTACTCAACCTTTGGTCACCCTGAAGGGGAGCGCTCAAACCGGTTGAGAGAAGCTGTGAGATTGCTTGATCAGCGCGGTGTTGATTTTGAATATGATGGTGAGATGTCTGCTGAGGTGGCCTTGAACGCTGAAGCCATGGAGCAATATCCGTTCTGCCGCTTAACTGATACAGCGAATGTGCTCATTATGCCGGCGTTCCACTCAGCAAGTATTGCGACGCAAATGTTGCAAGAATTATCTGAAGGGACTGTTATTGGGCCGCTATTGGTTGGGCTTGAGAAGTCTGTTCAATTGGTACCGCTTGGTGCTAAAGATCGTGACATTGTGAATATGGCGGCTTTGGCAGCTTATGATGTGAATGGGTAGGGGGGGCTCTTTTCTCTCTCACGGCTATTCCAAGCGCTGATGGCGCTTGGGCCTCCGAGGGGCGGCGCTCACGCCGGGCTTCACTGACGTTTCGCCATGTCCTGACGCCGAAGTGGCGTCACTCCTTTTTCGTAAGTATGATTTAGTTATTTTCTCACACGAAATATCGCTTTAGGTTTTCGATGAAAATTTTTATTCCGCTTTGTGCCATCAGGGGACATTGCCATTGGCTCGTAAAATAGAGCTCTAAAGTTAGCTTTAAAAGAGGAAGCAAACTTTAGCTCCTTATATTGCCTCGACTTTTTAGCCGCTCCTAGATTAAATCCTCTGTTGTACATAAAGCTGGCGTGAAACTAAACGTATTACCACCCCTTACTTTACTCGCCCCCCCCCCTTTCTTAACTGCTCAGTGCTTGTTATTAAAGTGTGTAATAAGGATTCGAGCTCCAGAAAATGAAATGTCCAAACTTAATACCTTCTCTTGTTGTTGCCGATGATGCAAGACTTGCGGCCCAAATCTCGTGCATATTCGCACGCGCTGGCTCCTATGTTCCTATTGTTGATGGTCCACGCATGACGCGGTCAGATTACCATGCCGAAGTAATCCGCCGCAATAACGTTGCGGCCCGAATAAATCCCGATTTGATCGTATTTGCCGGATTACCCGATAAAGCAGATGCGGCCCTGCTGAACCATTTACCCTCTGAACGAATTAGGAGGGTAATGTCGCCAAACGATATGCACCTTCTATCACGGGTCGGCTCGGCGCTTAAAACACCGCCTCTTGTATGGGGGCGAGACCGTATAGGCATTGGTCTCCTAAAAGCTCTTCGAGCACGCACCAGCATCGAGTTCACCGAAGCGCCATCACCGATTGAGATTGTGCCGCCGAAATCTAACCATCTGGTGGTTTGTGAAGAAGGTGAGGAAGTATCAGAGGTCATTGCAGCGAACTACGCATTTGCACTTCGCGCAGGGCTCTGCCTCATACCAGAAGTAGAAAAAGCTAAGTCAGAAGCGATACTAGAGCGCTTTTACAGCTTGTATGATGATCGCAGTGT
>JAJFHW010000039.1 GCA_021775385.1 Hyphomicrobiales bacterium
ATTTTCTGCCCCATGCCAGAAGGTGCGTTTTACGTGTACCCATCAATTGAAGGTTGCATCGGCAAAACGACTAAAGACGGCACAGTGATCAAAACCGACGAAGATTTCGTAACAGCACTTCTGTCGCAAGAAGGCGTCGCAGCAGTCCACGGCGAAGCCTTTGGCCTGTCACCATATTTCAGAGCCTCATACGCAACCTCAACCGAAGCCCTACAAGAAGCCTGCGAACGCATCATCCGCTTCTGTGATAGTTTGTCGTAAGATAATTTAAGGCACAGAAAAATAAACTCGGCCCCTCTCTTTTAGAGGAGAAGGGTCGAGTGAATTACATGTTCAGTTGGGAGAGGTTAAGTTTCTCTTCTAATCCATCGCACTCATTTAAGTTTATCTTAAAAGCAGATGCTATTATATAATATACTAAGGCATAAGATCACCTTAGTAGTAAGTTTTAAAACAATAACTTAACTTTTTCTTGCAATGCTGGAAGCACTTCTTCATTAAACCAAGGGTTTTGGCTGAGCCAACGGTTATTTCGTGGGCTGGGGTGTGGCAGAGCGAGTTGACCTGGCCACATTTGCTTCCAATTTTTAACTGCCTCAGTCACTGTGAGTTTCTTGAATTCTGGTAAATGCCAATCAATTGCATATCGCCCAATTATGAGGGTAAGTTCTACTGAAGTGAGTGTGTTAAGAATCTGAGCGCGCCATGCTTGGGCGCATTCAGCGCGCGGGGGAAGGTCACCATTTTTCCCAGTGCCGGGGTAACAAAACCCCATCGGAACAATAGAGACTTTTTGGTCATCATAAAATATATCTCGATTAACACCAATCCATGACCTTAGTCGATCTCCAGATGGATCATCAAAAGGGACCCCCTTATTGTGCGTAATACGACCGGGTGCTTGTCCGACAATTAATAACTTTGAATTTGGGCTGAACTGAACAATTGGACGAGGCCCCAAAGGCAAATCTTTGCAAATTTTGCAAGCCCGGATTTCTTTAAGAAGGTTGTTGGTATCGACCATAACTTATTTTCAATAATTAAGTGACAACACTGGTGTTGCCAATAACACCAGTTTTTCTAATCTGACCCGGGGTTATATCAAATTGGCGTTTGAAGGCGCGGTTGAATGCAGCTTCTGATTTATAACCAACTAATTCAGCAATATCGATCATTGCTTGATCCGTTTCTAAAAGTTCTCGGCGTGCCTGATGCATGCGCCAGTGTGTGAGGTAACCATGCGGCGTCATCCCAACTAGGGTATTAAATTTTTCAGCAAAAACTGTTCTAGACATCCCAGCTTCTTGAGCCATTGTTTCAACAGTCCAGGTCTTTTCAGGGGAGCTATGAATTTTTGTAAGACACCGGCTAAACTTTGGATCTAACACAGCAGCTAATGAACCAGCCATGTTGCCTGTTCTTTCAACAAAAGCTCTTATCACTTGTATAAAAATGATTTCTGACAATCTATGAACGATGGCATCTGAACCAGCCTCATTTGAAATGATTTCAGATGAAACAAAACGCATAATGGATTCCAACCAAAAAGTGTTCATGGAATGTGTATTGGGTATATGGATGTAATGAGGTAGGTCGTTAAGAATTGGGTGCATAACACCTTCTTCAAATTCAAAATGACCGCAGAATAATTTACAGGCACAATCTTCTTCAGGTCCCCCATAAGCAAAGGCGCCTTGTCCATCATAACCAGATTCTGAAATAACCATATCAAGGTTTTTAGCAGTTCTATTTTTTGTATCACTCAGAATATGTGAGGCCCCATGAGGTATAACAATGAGATCGCCTGTAGTGAGATGGATAGGTTCAATAACCCCTTCCACACGCAACCAACAATTCCCGCGCATAGCCATATGAAACCGAGCGACGTTTTTGAAAGCCGGAACCTTGATGCCCCAAGGAGGATTGAAGTGCGTATGAAAATATATTGCGCCCTTGAGTTTAAGGGCATTCAAAATTTGGCTAAGGGCATCACTTGACATAATAAATCTCCAAAAAAGCAAGTTATAAGAAACCTTGTTTAATTTGAAAAGACAAGACCTCCGGACGATAAATCAATTTATGCGGACTTCTAAGCATAGTGACGAAGGAATGTTGAAGGCAATATGGCAGCCAGTCAATGTTGACAATATCTCAATTCAAAAAAGGAGTTCTATTATGGGAATTAGATTTGTAACGAAACACATTCACGCTTATTTGGATTATCCAGTAGCTATAAGTCTTATGGTTACACCGTTCATTCTCTCTCTTGGCACCTCTAATCCAATGGCTCTCTGGTTATCGGTCATTACCGGAGTTGCTGCGTTCATACTAACAATCTTAACTGATCATCATCTCGGTTTAATACGTATTATATCCTATAAATTACACCTTTTAGTTGACGCTGCGGTTGGTGTGACATTTCTTCTGGCACCGTTCGTACTTGGTTTTTCTGGCATTGATGCTTGGTACTATTGGCTCAATGGTGCAGCTGTCATGGTTGTGATTGGTCTTCATAAAAGTGAAAATTCGAAAAATCTACTATTCGAATACAATCGTTAAAACCAAAAGCCGGACGATTAGTAAAGTAAACCGAATTATCGAGCATGGATAAGATTGAAGTTAATTAACATATTATTTTTACCAAGCAATGGTGCTGGGTAAAACCTAACCCCCTAAAACTTTTAAACGAATGGAAAATACTATGTATCGTAAAACCGCAATAGCAGCTCTAACTATGGCCAGCATCTTAGCGACAGCTCCTGCAGCTTTTGCAGCTGACGAGTATAACGTATCATCAGGCC